>JBAZGP010000086.1:0-10989 GCA_041652835.1 Lutibacter sp.
GCATCCTCTTTCTTAGTAAAAAACCCGGTGCTTTCAATAACTACATCTATGTTCAGGTTCTTCCAAGGAAGTTGTGCCGGATCTTTTTCCGAAAGAAAAAGAATCTTTTTATCATTAATTAAAATATGGTTGTCCTCAAAACTCACTTTACCTTTATGCACTCCATAAACGCTGTCGTATTTAAACAAATATGCTGCATTTTCAATACTCATAAGGTCATTCACTGCTACAACCTCCAATTCAGGAGTTTCCAGAATCACTTTCAAAGCAGCTCTTCCTATTCTGCCAAAACCGTTAATTGCTATTTTTTTCATAATCATTTAACGAATAAGGATTGTTCCAATTCAGAGGCATATACAAATTTTTCAAGTTCTTGCATTCCCTTTATGGTTTTGGGTGCATCTTTAGAATAATTTAATCTAACTTTCATGATATTTATTTTTTTAAATTTTCCATTTCATCCATAGCAATAGAGGCGTGTGCATAAGCGGCACCGGCACGCATTTCTGCAGCTACCCATATCGCTTCCATAATTTCTTCTTGGCTTGCACCTTTTCGCATAGCTTGTTTAGTATGCGCCCGGATACAATAAGGGCATTGCGTTACGTGAGCAACGGCTACAGCAATCAATTGTTTTGTTTTTTCGGGCAGCGCTCCTGCCTCAAATACAGTCTTGCTGAAATTTCGCCAAGCTTCTATGTTTTTAGGAGCTAATGCTGCTTTTTTGTCTGTAAGTTCTTTGGTTGTTTTTGGATATAAATTGTCTGATTCCATGATAAAATATTTTAATTATTTCTAAACTAAATAAGTACTAAAAATTATCTATTTCAATCAATAAGGATAAGTTCATATTGATGAAAAGCGATTATAATACAGTAAAGGTAATTAAAAAAAATTAAATCGGACAAACTTGTCCTAAATAAAATTTAAAAATATTAAAACTTTAAATTATGTTGTTAATTTGTGAGGGCAATTCATTCAAACGGCTAAAATACCTTGACTGCTTCAGTTATGACGAATACCATTTTAATTTTTTTTCTACTTTTAAAGCATAAAGACTTATTGTTCGGTTAATATGCTATTGGTTTTCAAAATAGTTGAAATACAATTTATAATAAAATCAAAATTTCCTTCAACTTTATAAAAATGATATCAAAAGAGGCATAGTGTTCATTTAATCCTTCGCAGTAATTAAATGCTAATAAAGTGAAGTTGATAGCATCTTTTTATTTATTCACTCACAACAGTATTTTTGCTGTAATTAACAAGGGAAATAGAGAAAAAAGTTCTTTTCTCTATTTCCCTTGCTTTTGATTTTTTATTAAGGTTAAATTGCTTTTTCTAAAAATTGTCTTAATACGTATTGCAAAATTCCTCCATTGCGGTAATATTCAATTTCTATCAGCGAATCAAGACGTGCGATTGCTTGAAATTTAATTTCCTCCCCTTTTTCATTTTTAGCAGAAATCTGTATCATTTTTAGAGGCTTGATATCTTTTGAAATTCCGGTTACAGTAAATATTTCTTTACCCGTAAGCCCAAGTTTTCCAGCAGTTTCACCACTTTTATATTGAAGGGGTAAAACACCCATTCCAACCAAATTGCTTCTGTGAATACGTTCATAACTTTCAGCCAATACAACTTTTATTCCCAATAAAAACGTGCCTTTTGCAGCCCAGTCACGGGAGGATCCGCTTCCGTATTCCTTACCTGCCAAAACCAGTAAAGGAGTTTGCTCTTCCTTATATTTTAAAGAAGCATCGTAAATGGTCATCTCTTTTCCAGAAGGCAAATGGTTGGTATAACCACCTTCTTTTTCTGCCAGTTTATTTTTAATGCGCACATTGGCAAACGTTCCTCTAACCATCACTTCATCATTTCCCCTACGTGAACCATAAGAATTGAAATTTTCTTTTTTTACGCCTCGTTTTAATAAATATTCACCGGATGATGAATGTTCACTGAATGCACCGGCAGGGGAAATATGGTCGGTAGTTACACTATCTCCCAACACCAATAATGCTCGGGCATTTTTAATATCTTCTAAAGGTTCAGGATGTTCAGAAATACCGTGGAAGAATGGAATTTCCTTGATATAAGTAGAATTTTTATCCCATTCATAGAGCTTGCCTGTAGGAACCTTCAAATTCCTCCAAATTTCGTTACCTTCAAATATTTCTCCATAATTTTTTGCGAAATCGTTAGGCGACAGCACACGGCTTAAAATTTCATTGATTTCATCATCGGTTGGCCAAATGTCTTTTAAATATACAGGCTCTTGATTGGCATCAAAACTTATAGGCTCATTGATTAAATCGGTATCCACGCGACCGGCAATGGCATAAGCAACCACGAGCATAGGCGACATTAAGAAATTCATTTTTACCTGCGGATGAATTCTGGCTTCAAAATTACGATTTCCAGAAAGAACAGAAGTTACTACCAAGTTATGTTCATCTACTGCTTTTGAGATGTCGGGTAATAAAGGACCGGAGTTGCCAATACAAGAAGTGCAGCCATAACCCACCAAATGAAATCTCAAAGCTTCAAGATCTTTCATTAAATCGGCTTTTTCCAAATAGTCGGTTACCACTTTAGAGCCGGGAGCAAGGGAAGTCTTTACCCAAGGTTTTACATTAATTCCGTGTTCCCTGGCTTTTCTGGCTACCAATCCGGCTCCGATCATCACAAACGGATTGGAGGTGTTGGTGCAGGAAGTAATAGCCGCAATAGCCACATCTCCGTCTGAAAGCATAAATTGTTGTTCTCCTCGTGTAATCAAAACAGATTTTAAACTGTTTACAGTTTCCGATTCTTCATTGTGCAATAAAGTTTTATTGCCAACTCCTTGTTGAATCTGATCGCCTCCTTCGCCTTCAAACCTTGTGATGGATTTTTGAATTTCGCGTGCTTCTCGCGTTAGGTATGTTCTGCCGAACGATTTATCCAACAGCTCAATAAATTTGTTTTTAAAATCTTTCAACAGAATTTTATCCTGTGGACGTTTAGGACCCGCAACTGTGGGCACAATAGTTGAAAGATCCAACTCCAGCACATCTGTATAGGTAATTTTATCTTCATGTTCGCGCCATAGCATATTGGTTTTGCAATAGGTTTCGACTAATGTGATTTGCTCTTCGGAGCGATTGCTTTTCCGCATGTACTCCAAAGTTTTATCATCAATGGGAAAATAAGTGACGGTGCAACCAAACTCTGGCGACATATTGCCAATGGTTGCCCTGTCTGGAACAGAAAGATTATTTAAACCAGAGCCAAAGACTTCAACAAATTTACCAACCACTCCAAATTTTCTCAGCATATTGGCTATAGTTAAAACCAAATCAGTGGCTGTTGAGCCTAATGGAAGTTTGCCTGTAAGCTTTAATCCAATCACTTCGGGCATTATAAAATATAAGGGCTGACCAAGAATTGCGGCTTCTGCTTCAATTCCGCCTACGCCCCAGGCCACAACACCAATACCATTCACCATTGGCGTATGGCTGTCGGTTCCCACCAAGGTATCAGGAAAAACTTCCCCGTTTCGTTTGATAACGCCTTTTGAGAGATATTCAAGGTTTATCTGATGACAAATGCCCATTCCCGGAGGTACCACACTAAAATTATCAAAAGAATTCTGCGCCCATTTCAGAAACTGGTAGCGCTCCTTATTGCGATGATATTCTTCATCCATATTGTGCTTGTAGGAATCTTCTGTTCCGAAATAATCCACCTGAACAGAATGATCTATAACCAAATCAACTGGTATTAGAGGATTAATTATATTTGGATCTTTTCTTTTTCTTGCCACTTCTGCACGAAGCGCTGCAATATCAACCACTGCAGGAACTCCTGTAAAATCTTGCATCAGTACTCGGGCAGGCTTAAATGGAATATCCTTATCGGAGCCTTTCGGTTTCCAATGCAATAGGGTTTCAATATTTTCTTTGGTAACTGAAAAACTATCGTAATTACGCAAAGCATTTTCCAACAGGATACGGATGGAAAAAGGTAATTTCTCAATATTAAATCCTTGTTTTTGTAATTCAGGTAAGCTGTAATAATGATAATTACCATCTTTAAGCTTTAACACTTTTTTTACGTGAAAGATATCTGTTTTCATACTTAAATTTAAAATTCTTCTTTAATTATTAATTGTTTGTCAATTTTCAAGTTCAGGAGTTGTTCCTCAATGGCATTCATCATCGGAGGAGGTCCACATACATAAACGTACTTCTTCAAATCAATGCTGCATTGTTTTAGAAATTCTTCGGTGATAAACCCATACGCATACTCTTCTATCTTTTCACCGGATAGAATGTTGATGAAGTTTTTCCCCAATATTCTTTTGAATTCATCTTCATTGATGATGTCCGATTTTGCTTTGTTGGCAAAAATAAGTTTGTTGTTTCCAATTTTACCTTTGGAATGGAGATGCCTGAAAATAGAGATAAAAGGAGTAACTCCGGCGCCGCCAGCAATAAAGACTCCTTCACCTTTATATCCTATAGTTCCCCACGAACCCCCAAGAAGCAGTTCATCATTTGGCTTTAGGCTCACAATTCATTAGTGACTCCCTTATGAGAAGGATATGTTTTGATAGTAAATTCGATATATTTATCATCGGGAAGGGAAGTAAAAGTAAACGGTCGCTTTTCTTTTTGCCAACCTTCTTTGTTGATGGCAATTTCTGTTGCCTGCCCTGGGCTAAAGGTATAAGAATGAGGTTTTTCAGCAACAATTTTCAACACATCATGTGTAACTTTCTCTACTGTTTTTACCTTTATTGTATGTTGATCCATAATTATTTATGTATTTTATGACGAGTTTTAAAAATTCAGTCAAGTATTTTTTTATTGCAGGATATCAAGGACTCTTAAAATATCCTCATAAAATCAATTGTTAAATTACAAAAATATTTATCATATCATAAATAAAATTAAAAGATTTAAATATCTTTTTATTTATTATCATAATTCGTTCATTTTTACACTTTTCTAAATTGTTAAGTAAATTTGGAATTTACAGCAACCTGAATATGTTATATGCTAAATTTATAAATCGATTATTCCGGAACTCTTACCCCAAATTTTTCAGGTTTGGTATCAATTTGAATGGTTTTGCATTTTTTTGGTAAGAATCCACTGTACTAAAAATCTGTTATCGGCATAACCAGCACATTTGCATTGCAGATTGCTTCAAAACCCAATCTATTGCCAACAGAAAACTGCAAAGCATTATCCTAATTTATTTGTATTGGCAGTTAAAATGAGCTTTATGATGAGAGATTGTCACCAACAACTCTTTGGTTTAGGGTTGAGATTCCTCTTTCGGCTAATCGATTATTATTTATCTTCAACTTTATATTTTAATTTGTCTAACAAAACAGGAACATAATCGTTGAAGTTTTTATAATTATTACGATTATTTTTATAATCCTTTATAAACTCAACTATAATTTCATTATAAACATATCCTTGTTGTTTTTCACCTTGTATAACCATTTGCGCAAACTCTTCATAATTGTTTTTAATCAAAAAGTAAGCTGTTAAACTACGAAGGAATGACTCACATAAAAAGGTAATCTTTGAGGGGTCTGCTGTAGCGTATTGAAATGCAATTTGGTCTATTTGTTTTTTGTAATTATCCATTATAGGATTTAAGAAGGAATGTCCAATTTCATGTGTTGCCCCATAATATATATAATCCTTAGCGGCCATTTTACCTTCTTGGAGATTGGTTATATCGCTATTTCCAAATTTTGCATCATTATCAACAACAAATTTTGGCGGTAAGTAAAATACACAATTTGATTTATTATTGTTTGTAAACCAATATGCATGTATATCTTGTTCAAGCATAGTTATTACTATAGTATAGTTGTCCTTTTTTGTTCCCCAAAACGCTTCAAAATCATTAATCATATCAAGACTTGAAATCTCTTTTGCAACCTCGTCAATTTTTTGTTGATAATATCCTTGGTGATTTTCAATGAATTTCGAAAACTGGCTAACTTTTGCAAATGACTCAACTGCGTTATTAAGGCTATCAATTATAATAGATTTATTGGACATTGTGTTGGGCAACAGAAAATTATCTAAATTTAGGAACTGTACAAATGATGTGTCCTTTTTGAAATTTTCATCAAAAAATTGTCCATTTATCGATAAATGAGCATGATAATTTTGCAAAAACTTTTTTATGAATTGAACGGAATTGTCATTTTTATTTAATGCGAAGAAAGCATCTATATCAGATTTATACTTGAAATAAAAATTGTTTATATAATTTGAATTACTCAAATAAGCCATTATATGAAATAATTCAAGTTTGGTATTAACCTGAATTTTTATTCCTTTTGCTTCTACTTCAAATGTTTTAAATTGATTTACATTAGCGTATCCTGTTGAAAAAATCAGCAAAAAACCAATTACTGCTAAAAATCGATTTCTCATCATCTTAATTTATTTTGTGTTACTGGTCAATCCTTAAATTACCACCCAGCATTTTATGGTTTCGCGTTTGGGTGGGAACCGAAGCGCGAAAGCTCAAATTTAGCAAAAATGTTTAATAGAATTACAAATTTTGAATTTTGCAGTTCTTCTCGCTTTAGCGTAAAGGTGCTGTAAGCAGTTTATTTATTTTTTCGCTTCGTCAAATCGATTAATTTTTGCCCTTGTAGCAGTATTTTTAACCCATTTCTCTTTAATGAAATATGAGGTCGTTTCTTTTCATGTTCATCAATTCCATATTTATACGTTGCAAGGATATCAAGATAAGACACAATTCCAATAATACTTTTATTTTCTCCAGAAATAACAGGCAGAACATCAATATTTTCTTTTGCCATTGTTTCAACAGCAAAGCGAAGGTTATCGTTGAGTTTGATATAAATGGAATTTCGTTTTATTAAGGATCCTATTTTCTCTTCTTGCAAATGGTGTTCGCTGAATAAGTTTGAAGAGCTTATTATTCCTCTGTATTCGCCCTTACTATTTGAAACAATAAAATAATTTGATTTATAGTTTTGTTCTTTGTTTAGCCATTCTCGTACTTCTTTTATATTGTTATCTTCACCTATTATTATTCCATTATCATTTACAACTTGCTCAACAATCATTCTTTCTAACATATCTGGCTCGTATGAAAGAGGCGTTTTAATACCTCTTCGTGCAATCTTTTCAGTCATAATTGTATGCTCCATTAGGAAATAGGAAACTAAATATGAAGCAATACACGTTATAAGAAGTGGAAGCAAAGCATTGGATTGAAAAGTGGTTTCAAGTGCAAAAATAATTGAAGTTAATAACGCTCTTGAAGCACCCGCAAACATTGCTGCCATTCCCACTAATGCTGCAAGAGGAATTGTAATACCAGATGAAGGAAATAAATAAAGAATAAACATTCCTAATAATGCGCCTGCCGCTCCTCCAATAGTAAGCAAAGGTGCTAAAGTTCCTCCTGATGTTCCGCTGCCTAATGCAATAGCCCAAGAGATAAACTTAAAAATGCAAAGCGATAAAATAACCTGCATTGTTAAATTTCCTGAGAGAACATCTGTAATATTTTCGTAACCTACTCCAAGAGTGCGTGGAGAAATATAACCTACTATTCCTACTAACAAACCGCCAACAGCAGGCCACCACATCCAATGAATAGGCAGTTTTTCAAAACCCGCTTCTATAAAGTAAACTGCTTTGCTAACAAAAACAGATAACAGTCCAATAACAATTCCAATAATGCTACAGGCTATAAGTGCAGACATGTTGGGAGATGCTATATTGCCCATTTCGAAAACAGGCTTTTGCCCGAATAAGACATGATGTCCTGCTGCTCCAACCATACAGGCTATGGCAACAGGAATAAGAGAGCGTGGTGAAAATTCAAACAATAACAATTCTATTGCCAAAAAAATAGCGGCAATAGGCGTTCCAAAGATTGCAGCCATACCGGCGGTTGCCCCTGCAGCAAGCAATATTTTTCTTTCATTGTCCGATATTTTTAAGATTTGCCCAATAGTTGAACCCAATGCGCCGCCTGTTGCAATAATAGGTCCTTCTGCCCCAAATGGGCCACCTGTTCCTATTGATATTGCAGATGAGAGCGGTTTAAGATAAGTGATGGTTGGTTTTATTTTACTTTGGTTTGTTAAAATTTGTTCCATCGCTTCTGGAATACCATGTCCGCGGATTGCTTTTGAGCCGTATAGCGCCATTAAACCAATAATTATTCCTCCAATAGCCGGGATAACAACAACAAAAATTCCAAGTGAGTTTGTCGCCGGAGTTGAATGCGAAAGTGAAAAATTACCGTAGAATGAAATATTGGTAATGAAGTTGATAAGATAAATTAAAAATTTTGCTATGAAACTTACCAGTACCGCAATAAAGAATGCGATAGATGAAATTGTCAAAAGCCTTTTTTTATTTTCTCCTTTTCTTGGTTCGAAATTTTCTGCTTCCAAAGTCGGATTTAATGAAGGAGCTATTGGAATTCCATTGTTTAATAAATTAGCCTCTTTCATTTCATTTCATTTCAAATGTTGAAGTCGTCTTAATAATTTGTGTCAAAGAGTTTGAATATGATTTGTGCGACTTGAAAATCAGAGATTTTTCGGTTGTAGCAAATTGTTTATTGAATGTTTGTTGGTTAATATTTAGTTTAAATTTAAGCATAAATTATATGCGGATTAAGTTGATAGCTAGTCTTTTATTCATAAATTTTCTAACCAATTCAAAGCTGCTTTTTTCGTGGAAAAAACTTCAAACTTATATTTGCCATTTTCTCCTAATTTTTGATACAACATTGAAATTGCAGTATTTTTAGGATTGTCTACAATTATTGCATCAATAATATAGTCGTATTTTTCTAAAGATTTTTCATTTTCTGCTATGATTATTTCTAAATCATTTATGTCAAAGTTAAAATTCGCATCATTCGTATCAGTTATAATTTTTAACAATCTTGGAAAAGAATTATTTTCTTTTGTTGAAATAATATAATCGAGAATTTCTTTTAAATATACTTCTCCAACAAATATTGATTCAAGAATTCCAGTTTCGTAATTAAATTTTGATGTAACCATAGTAGTAGTTTATTGTTTTTAATCAAATATTATTTCTGTTTTTTTGATGTGTTTATTTTTGATATACAAATTTAAATATTATATGATTTTCCGCTTACTGTAAATGGTTCGCAACTTATAAATGCGAGTTTTTTGGCTAAGAAAAAACGCAAAGTTATGAAAAATAATTTTTTGTATTTACCATAAATCCTTAAACGGCTTGAAACGGCTGTTACAAGGTGTAGCTTTTTCCACAAAGTATTTTCATTTCATTCGTTTTCGTAAAGTATTTTCAACGTTCAGTTTTTTTTATTTTTTATTCAGTTCCGTCTTATGGTTTCCTATTTTTATTTCAGAAGTTGAAGAGAAATTTTTATAAAACTTTAATTTCCGGTTTACTTTTCAAGAATAATTTTGACAATTTTATACAGTAAATTTCAATAAAATTTTATTATTTTTTTTGCAATACCTTGTAATGGTATGCGGCTTGACGAAGGTGGTGATTATAACCACAAAACTTCACATGAAGAACCGAACTTCAATGATACGAAAAATTGTTATACAAAGCACTGAACCGTCATATTTGCCAAACCGCTGTTATAGACTGGCGTTTTTGTTGTTTGAGGTAACAACTATTTTTTTTTGTTGTTGGTTTCTGTCATTTGTTGCGCCCTTTTTTCTATCTTGTGTCGGGTATTTTATTTTTTTGAAGCTTAGTAAAAAATATTTTGAAATTCTTTTTGGGGTTGCTTTGTAAATGCTATTAAAAACTTTGGTTGTGTGTTGGCATGAGCGGTTTTGAAAAAGTTATCGTTTCATTTTAAAAAACCTTATCGACTTGCTAAACCAGAAGAAGAAAGTAAAGGTATTGATGGTTTTATAGGTGATATAGCTGTTAGTATAAAACCAATAACTTATAAAATAAAAATGGGCTTAAATGAAGTTATTAATGTTCCGATTGTCTTTATGATAAGAAGAAAAGTGAAATTGTTTTAGAATTCGATGAAAATAAATTTTAAAGATGGAATATACATTAACAATAGATGCCAACAAATTTAGGTCAACAAATGCACCTTGGAATGATTTAATGTTAAATGACCCTTGGTCGGTTGGCTATGTTACCACGCTAATTGAACTTGTCCCATTTGTGAAGAAAGAAGACTGGGAAAATTTTTATTATGAAAGTGGCCAACAAAGAGAGCAGCTTGTTGCAAACTTAAATTTAAATCAACAGAATTTAGTTAATGATGAAACATTAATACGGATTAATAAAAATGCTGTTAGTATGTTAAGTTGGGATTTAAAAAATCTCAATACACAATACGGTAGAACAAAAGATAGACTATACCAAAAAGGACAGATACTGTTTGACACAGTAAAAAACAACGGATTGGGGTTAACAGTGGATGAATGTTATGAATGTGTTCGTTTTCGGGTAATCTGTGAAACGTGGAATGGTGTTATCGTCAGAGAAAGAAATACTGTTCAAAATTTGCTCAAACAGTTTCCTAATACAGAATTTAGAAAGGTCAGTGGTGAAATAGACCATACTTATGCTGTAGATTATGAACTTTATAAAAACGATGTTTTGAATACAGCTATTCAAATAAAACCGCAATCATATACTTGGAATGCACCTTATATTCAAAAGGCAAGAAATGCAAACAAGCACAAGAACCAAGAATATTTAAAAAGATTTGGTGTTCAAGTATATGATGTAATTTCCGATAGCAAAGGAAATATAGT
Source organism: Lutibacter sp. (assembly GCA_041652835.1). Taxonomy (GTDB): domain Bacteria; phylum Bacteroidota; class Bacteroidia; order Flavobacteriales; family Flavobacteriaceae; genus Lutibacter. The sequence goes on from JBAZGP010000086.1 coordinate 10,808, forward strand.
AAACGCGGATGTCCTTAAAAACCTATAGAAGTTTGATTCATAGATTTCAAATTCTTCAAAGAAAAGTCTTAGTTGGTTGGTTTAACATCAGAATATTTTGCTTCAATATTTGATTCATCTGCTCTATTCACTTCACTTACAAATTGTAACTTAATTTCAGTTTCTTGACTCGGAATCATAAT
>JBAZGP010000087.1:0-10932 GCA_041652835.1 Lutibacter sp.
GAGTTAGGCTATAGCGTAAAAGCATTTGCTTATCAAGATTCTCCTCGTCGCGCGCACTCAATTGCTGCACAAGGCGGAATCAATGCTTCAAAAAATTATATGGGTGATGGAGATTCTGACTATCGCTTATTTTATGATACCGTAAAAGGTGGTGATTACCGTTCACGTGAAGCGAATGTATATCGTTTGGCTGAGGTTTCAGGAAACATTATCGACCAATGTGTGGCACAAGGAGTTCCTTTTGCACGTGATTATGGTGGATTGTTAGACAATCGTTCATTTGGTGGGGTATTGGTTTCACGTACTTTCTATGCGAAAGGTCAAACAGGTCAACAATTGTTGTTAGGCGCTTATTCAGCAATGAATCGCCAAATTGCACGCGGTAAAATAGATATGTTTAACCGTCACGAAATGTTGGATGTGGTTGTTGTTAATGGAAAAGCAAGAGGTATTATTGCTCGTAATTTAATTACCGGTGAGATTGAACGTCATTCTGCACATGCTGTTGTTATTGCAACGGGAGGTTATGGAAATGTTTATTTCCTATCAACCAACGCTATGGGATCTAATGCAACTGCTGCTTGGAAAATTCATAAAAAAGGAGCGTATTTTGCAAATCCGTGCTTCACACAAATTCACCCAACGTGTATTCCACGATCAGGTGATTATCAGTCAAAATTAACATTGATGTCTGAATCATTGCGTAATGACGGTAGAATTTGGGTTCCAGCAAAATTAGAAGATGCGAAAGCAATTCAACAAAAGAAATTAAAACCAATTCAAATTGCTCAAGAAGACAGAGATTATTTCTTAGAGAGAAGATATCCTGCTTATGGAAACTTGGTACCTCGTGATGTGGCTTCAAGAGCCGCAAAAGAACGTTGTGATGCAGGTTTTGGTGTTAATGCAACAGGTGAAGCAGTTTATTTAGATTTTGCGACGGCTATAAAACGATATGGAACAGAACAAGCTAAAATACACGGAATCCACAATGCTTCAGTAGAAAAAATTACGGAGTTAGGAGAAGCTGTTATTGAAGAAAAATACGGAAACTTATTCCAAATGTATGAGAAAATCATCGATGAAAATCCATACAAAACACCTATGATGATTTATCCTGCGGCACATTATACCATGGGCGGTATTTGGGTAGATTATAATTTAATGACTACTGTTCCAGGCTTGTACTGTATTGGGGAGGCAAACTTCTCTGATCACGGTGCAAACAGATTGGGTGCTTCTGCTTTGATGCAAGGATTGGCCGACGGTTATTTTGTACTGCCTTATACCATTGGCGATTATTTGGCTGATGATATCAGAACTGGGAAAATAAAAACAGATTCTCCTGAATTTGATGAAGCAGAAAAATCGGTTAGAAGCCAGTTGGAATTCTTCATCAACAATAAAGGAACACATACCGTAGACTATTACCATAAAAAATTAGGTTTGGTTATGTGGAATAAAGTTGGAATGGCCCGTAATGCAAAAGGGTTGAAAGAAGCCATCACAGAAATTCAGGAAATTAGAGAAGATTTTTGGAAAAACGTAAAAGTTCCAGGCAGTTTGAACGAATTTAATCAAGAGGTTGAAAAGGCAGGAAGAGTTGCCGATTTCTTAGAATTGGGTGAATTGTTTGCAAAAGATGCTTTGGAACGTGAAGAATCTTGTGGAGGTCATTTCCGTGAAGAACATATTACGGATGATGGTGAAGCTAAAAGAGATGATAAAAATTTCGCTTATGTTGCTGCATGGGAATATACAGGGAAACCGAGTGAGGCCATTTTGCACAAAGAAGAATTAGAATTTAAAGATATTGAATTAAAAACTCGTTCATATAAATAGCGATTAGCGAAGAGGGAAAAGCGAAAAGTAAAAAATGGGTGATATAAAATCATATAGAGATTTATTGGTTTGGCAAAAATCAATTCTATTGGTTAAAGAGGTATATCAACTTACAGCACTTTTTCCAGCTGATGAAAGATTTGGATTAACGAGTCAAATAAGAAGAGCTGTAATTTCAATTCCTTCAAATATTGCAGAAGGATGGGGTAGAATGTCAAGAAAAAATTACATTCAATTTCTAAGAATTTCCAGAGGTTCCTTATTTGAATTAGAAACACAAATAATTATTTCAAAAGAATTAAAATTTTATTCCGATTGCGAAAATTTTGAAAATTTGATAATTGAAATTAGTAAAATACTAAACTCATTAATTAAAAAATTAGAAGAAAAGAAATAAACCCTTTTCGCTTTTCGCTAATCACTAAAACCTAAAGTTATGAATCTTACACTAAAAATTTGGAGACAAAAAGGACCACAAGACAAAGGTCGAATGGTCGAATATAAAGTAACTGATATTTCAGAACATATGTCATTTTTAGAAATGATGGACGTTTTAAACGAAAGTCTGGTTGCAAAAGATGAAGAACCGGTAGCATTTGATCACGATTGCAGAGAAGGTATTTGCGGTATGTGTTCTTTACAAATTAATGGAGAACCTCATGGACCGGACAGAGGTATTACCACTTGTCAATTACACATGCGAATGTTTAAAGACGGGGACACTATTTTTATAGAACCTTTTAGGGCAAATGCTTTTCCAGTAATTAAAGATTTAGTAATTGACCGTATGGCTTTTGAGCGTGTTCAACAAGCTGGTGGATTTATTTCAGTAAATACTTCCGGAAACACACAAGATGCAAACTCAATTCCTATTTCTAAACACGCTGCAGATTTATCCATGGATGCTGCTTCTTGTATAGGTTGTGGAGCTTGTGTCGCAGCTTGTAAAAACTCGAGCGCTATGTTATTTGTGTCGGCTAAAGTTTCACAATTCGCCTTATTGCCTCAAGGTCAAATTGAAGCAAAAGATCGAGTGATGAATATGGTTGCCCAAATGGATATTGAGGGATTTGGAAGCTGTTCAAATACTGGAGCTTGTGAGATTGAATGTCCTAAAGAGATTAAAATTACCAATATTGCCCGTACGAATCTTGAATATTTAAAAGCGGGAGTTTAGCATAAATCAAACTTTATTTTTAAGAAAAAGCCTAAAAGAATCTTCTTTTGGGCTTTTTTAATTGATGATAAAATAAACAATACTTGCAATAATAAAAATGATGATAATGATTAAATATTGCCAAACATCAATAAAATAAACGTAGTATTTTCCCCAAAAGGTTTTTAAAGATTTCATCATTTAAAATTTAAGGTAGCAAGTTGGTTAAATTTAAGGGAATCTCTGTAAAATAATCATGATTTTTATTTTTAATATGCATTTTGCTTCGGGTTTAACACTTAAAACATCTATTTATTTCAATTAAAACTTTACTTTTGAGTATCAATAAATGTAATTATGTCCGACTTTAAAGTTTCTTTACCTTCAAAACTTCCCACAGTTAAAACCAGTATTTTTAGTATTATGAGCGGTTTGGCGGCAAAAGAAAATGCGCTAAATTTATCGCAAGGCTTTCCTAATTTTGAAAGTGACCCAAAATTGATTGCATTGGTGAATAAAGCCATGAAAAACGATAAAAATCAGTATGCGCCAATGCCGGGAATTTTAAGTTTAAGAGAAGCCATTGCTGAAAAAATGAAAAATTTGTATGGAATTTCTTATCATCCGGAAACAGAAATAACCATTACGGCTGGTGCAACACAAGCTATTTTTACGGTGATTGCCGCAACTATTGGAAAAGATGATGAAGTCATTATTTTTAAACCGGCTTATGATTGTTATGAACCAACCATCGAACTTTTTGGAGGAAAATCAATCGCCGTTCAATTAAATCCTGAAGATTTCAACATTGATTGGAAAAAAGTTAAAGGGCTGATTTCTGAAAAAACCAAAATGATTATTATTAATTCACCGCACAATCCTTCGGGTAGAATTTTATCAAAAGAAGCTATGTTGCAATTGGAAGCCTTGTTAAAAAATACCAATATTTTGTTGTTGAGTGATGAGGTTTATGAACACATTATTTTTGATGGAGAAAAACACCAATCTGCCGCTTTATTTCCTTCTTTAGCTGAAAGGACTTTTATTATCGCATCCTTCGGAAAAACATTTCATAATACGGGCTGGAAAGTGGGTTATTGCATTGCGCCATCTTATTTAACTGAAGAATTTAGAAAAGTGCATCAATTTAATGTGTTTAGTGTAAATCATCCCACGCAGGTTGCGTTGGCCGAATATTTGAAAAATCCCAATCATTATTTGGAATTGGGCAACTTTTATCAGCAAAAAAGAGATTTATTTTTGAATTTAATTAAAGATTCCCGATTCGATTTTAAACCTTCAAAAGGAACCTATTTTCAACTGTTGAATTTTTCAAAAATAACAAATGAAAGCGATGTTGATTTTGCAATAAAATTAACCAAAGAACAAAAAATAGCCTCAATACCAATTTCGGTATTTAATGAAGCTGGATTTGACACCAAGGTATTGCGTTTTTGCTTTGCGAAAACAGATGAAACCTTAAAAAAGGCCGCCGCTATTTTATCTTCAATTTAATTTGTAATTTTGTTAAAATACGCATTATGATTTCAAAAAATTTAAGCACGCTAATTTTGGCTTTTTTAATATCAGCCTTTTCTTATGTTCAAGCACAAAAAATTGAATATCAAGGAAAAAAATATCATGTAAAAGGAATAACTATTTTTTTAGACAAACAGGATGTAACGAGCTCATTGAGTTATGAAGATCAAATGAACATTAAAAATGCCTTAAGTGAAAAGCATGCCAATGAACAAATAAGGGAAGCTGAAAAGTCTCAAAAAAAGGCAGAAAATGAACTTAGAAAATCTGAAAAAGAGCGAAAAAAAGCAGAAAAGGAGTTAAAAAGAAAAGTGAATGCTCAGAATGATTTGACAAAAAGTCAAAAAAAATTCAAAAGTGCCACAAGCAAATATGAGAAATTGAAAAAACGCGGTAAATTATCGCCTGACGACGATTTAAAATGGCAAGAAAAGTTGGAAAAACTTCAAAAAGATATTTCAAAAGATAAAAGTAAATTAAACCGACTTTATTAGTCACAAATTTTATTTTGATGTCCGATAAACTTCATATAGCATTATTACAATCCGATTTGGTTTGGCACAATGCAGTCCTAAATCGGAAAAATTTTTCTGAGAAAATAAATGAAATTAAAGAACAGGTAGATTTAATTGTTTTGCCTGAAATGTTTTCCACTGGTTTTACCATGCATCCTCAAGAAGTGGCAGAAACCATGCAAGGAGAAACCATAAAATGGATGCAGAAAACAGCTTCTGAAAAAAATACTGCCATAGCGGGAAGCGTTGTTATTTTAGAAGGAAAAAACTTCTACAATCGGTTTTTGTTTGTTCATCCTTCAGGAGAAATCAATTTTTACGATAAAAAGCATTTATTTACTTTGGCTGGCGAAGAAAAAGTATATACAAGTGGGAAAGAAAAGCCAATTGTAAATTACAAAGGCTGGAAAATTTGTCCGCTGGTTTGTTACGATTTGCGTTTCCCCGTTTGGGCTCGAAATGTAGAAGATTATGATTTGTTAATTTATATTGCCAGTTGGCCAAAAATAAGAATTGTGGCTTGGGATACTTTGTTAAAAGCCAGAGCCATTGAGAATATGTGTTACACTATTGGCGTGAACAGGGTAGGTGTTGATGCCAATAATTATGAATATAGTGGTCATTCTGTAGTTTATGATAGTTTGGGTGAAAAATTGGCTGAAACGCAACCAAATCTTGAAGAAACGATTGTTTTTACCTTGGATAAAAGTCACATTTCCAAAATAAGAAACAAGTTTGGTTTTTTAAAAGACAGAGATTTTTTCGAAATTAAAGAATGATAAAATTAAGAAACCCTGAACTTGGCTCAGGGTTTCTTAATTTTTAACTTAAAGGATTCAACCATTTAAATGGATACTTTGTATCAGGAACTATAATACGTTCGGTAATTCGATACATTCGTTCGGGCAATTTCAACAAATATTCCCTTGCTTTTTCAGCTTCATCAGTCAAACCCGTAATTTTGTCAATGTCCCAAATGGCATTCAATTTTTTAATAATATCCACATAATCAAAACCAGTATAAACACCTGCACGTTGTGCTACGGTTGAAAACTGAGCAAAAAGACTTCCTTTTTCTTCATAAGAATGTCTTAGGTGATATGCAGGCATTACAATTTTATGTTTCATCATATATTGAAAAGCCAGCATCATTTCACTGGGGTCATACCTAAAAATTTGTTTTACAAACTCGGTGTATGCCAAATGGTGTCGCATTTCATCGCCTGCAATAATTTTAGACATCTTTGCCAATATAGTATGTCCTTTTTTACGTGCAATTTTTGCCACATTATTGTGAGAAATGTAGGTAGCCAATTCCTGAAAACTGGTATATACAAAATTTTTATAGGGATCGCGACCGGTGCCAATATCCATTCCGTCAGCAATTAAATGTTGGGTGGTAATTTCAACTTGGCGCATATTTACCCTTCCTGATAAATAGATATATTTGTTTAAAACATCACCGTGTCGGTTTTCTTCACCAGTCCAAGCGCGTATCCATTTTGCCCAACCATTATCGCCATTATTATTGCTATGTTGCGAAATACCTTCAATATCAAGCAACCAGGATTCATAAGTTGGCAATGCTTCTTCGGTAATGGTGTCTCCCACCAAAACCGTCCAAAAATCATCATCCAATTCCTTGGAAAGTTCTCTAATTTCTTTTACTTCTTCCATAAATTTTTCACTTTGAGAATTTGGAAGAAAGTCGGTTGGCTGCCAAATTTTTTCTGGAGCTATCAAAAATTTTTCAACAAAAATATCTGTGCTTTTTTCTAAGGTTAGCATCACTTCTAACCTGATATTGTTTAATGCCATGGTTTTTAATTTATACCCATTAAATTTTAAATGCTGTATTAAAAACTTGAATTATTTGTAGTTCAGTTTAGAAATAAAATTTAAGCATAGCCTTAGCTACGGTTTCATTTTATGACGACAAATGGGTTAAAAAGAAACAAATTTTATGCGACATTTGAATGTTTAATGGGTTATTAGTAGTAGTTCGCTAAATTACAGCATTTTTAATGGTATTTTCAACTTTTTCAAAAAGTTTATCAAATTCCATAGAATCGGCTTTGATGGGTTCGTGGATTTCAAAACTAATTTTTAAGCCCAATCCCAAAGGAAATTTACCATATTTGTTGAGTTTCCAGCAATTGTTAATGGTCATTGGAACCACATAAGCAGAAGGCGCACATTCAATAAGCGTTTTAAGTCCTTTTTCAGAAAAACGTTTGGGCACGCCATCTTTACTTCTTGTGCCTTCAGGAAAAATAACCGCCGAATAGTTGTTTTTTTCAATGTATCGTCCAAACCCTTTGAGTGCAGCTAAAGCCTGTTCAGAATCTTTTCTGTTTATTAAAACAGAACCACCGTGGGTTAAATTATAGGAAACACTTGGTATTCCTTTCCCCAATTCAATTTTTGAGACAAACTTGGGATGGTATTTTCTCATAAACCATGAAATGGGTGGAATATCATTCATTCCTTGATGGTTTGAAACGATAATTAAAGGCACATTTTCAGGAATTGAGTATTTGTTGATAAATTTTACGCGTGTTCCTAAAATATATAGAAGCAAAGTAAGACTTCCGTTCATTAAATCTACCGCCATTTTGTGACCGCGATATTTTCCTATGTTGTAACCAAGCCACTGCAGCACATGAAAAATAAGTAGAAAAATACCATAAAGAAGGTAGAATATTGATGAAAGGAAGTACGATACTATTTTTTCCATAATTAAAAAATATCCTAATTAGTTATGCTTAGGATATATATTATTAGTTAGAAAACCACAAATGCCAAGGGATTACTGCAAGAATTAGAAGCAAGGCAATACCATAATAAATAGAGATTGTTTTAAATTTTCCCGCATCTGTTGTTTTATTTTTGTGTTTTGAAAATCCAATAGTAATTAATGCAATAGCAATAATAATTAACAAAGGGTGTTCAATCAACGGTTTTCTAAGTTCACTGTTTTTCATGACTTGACCCATTCCCACACTTTGCATAGTTTCATAATAGGTTGAAGTAAAATAGGCAAAAAAGCCTAATATAAGTTGAATATGGGCAGTAATTAAAGCAAATAATGAAATGCGTAAATCATTAGCTTTAAATTCTTTTTTTGAAGTTAATCCTATTATTGCGTTTACAACTGCGGCAATTAAGATAATCAATACAAAGTAAGCCCAATAAGAATGAATCATTTTAGTCATAGTAAAAATATTTTTTAGTTAATTGCAAAAATAGGAAAATAAAATTTAATTGATTTTTAAAATTATTAAATAATAGCAATCAAATTTATATGCAATTTATAACTAAATATCAATTGAAATCAATGTGTTTATAATAAAAAAAGTAATAAATTTGTTGTTGACCCCAATAATTTAAAATATCCTAATTTGTGAAAAAACTACTTAATTTTATTGTTCTATTTTTAATTACACTCCCTTTTTATGGGCAAATTCAGCCTTATTATAACGGGTTGGATTTAACGAAAACTGGCAATGATCTATTTTTAGAATTGTCAAACAGAATAACATCCACCCATTCAGGAATTCCATATACAGGTTCACCAATAGATATTTGGGATGCCTGTAAAATGGCAGATGAAGATCCAGATAATAATCTAAATGTGCTATTAATTTATGGTTTTAATGACACAGACGGAAATTTTTCAACAGACAGAACTCGATTAAAAACGGAACAGGCAGGATCAACATATATTGCCGGGAAGTGGAATAGAGAACATGTTTTTGCTAAATCATTGGCAAACCCAAGTTTTGGTACCGACGAGCCTGGTCCAGGAACAGATGTTCATAATTTACGCCCAGCGGATCAGGATAGAAATTCTGAAAGAGGCAATAATAAATTTACTGACGGAAGTGGTAATTCACATATAGTAACTACCAATGGAGGTTGGTATCCCGGTGATGAATGGAAAGGTGACATTGCACGTATTGTTATGTATATGTACACGCGCTATCACGGAAATGGAACGAAAGTATCAGAAACAAATTGTTTGCCTATAAATGTCGGTTTTGGAACGACGTTAACCGTTGATGCCAATATGATAGATTTGTTTTTGAGGTGGAATGTTGAAGATCCTGTTTCGCCATTTGAAGCAAACAGAAATGAAGTATTGGCTGGAATTCAAAATAATAGAAACCCATTTATTGACAATCCATACTTGGCAACTGTTATTTGGGGCGGATTGAGCGCAGAAGACAAATGGTGGTCAAGCGGTTCATCTGATGTTGATGCTCCCAGCGCACCAACTAATTTAGTGGCTTCAAATATTACTGATAAATCTTTTGATGTAAGTTGGGATGCTTCCACAGATAATGTTGGAGTGTTTGATTATTTGATATATGTAGATGGTATTTACAGGCAATCTTCAACTTTAACCTTTACTACACTAACAAATTTAAGTCCAAACACATCCTATGCTGTAACTATTAAGGCAAGAGACGCAGCTTCAAACCTTTCAACAGCAAGCAATGTGCTCAATAATTTAACTTTAACAGGACCTAAAATTTTATTGGAGGAGTATTTTGAAGACTGTGCCAACACCGCATTTTTCTCCTATAATGAAGCCAGTAATAAAAATTGGGAGTGCACACCTCAATTTGGAGAAAATAATTCAGGCACTTATGGAATGAATGGACATCTGGAAGATGTACCGAGTAAAGATTGGTTAATCACTAAAAATCCTATTAATTTTGATACTGCAACTGGTGAAAAAATAAGTTTTTATACCGATGCAGCTTATGGTACAAGTCCATTAGAATTAGTTTATTCATCGAATTATGATGGTTCTGGCAATCCAAGTAATTTTAGTTGGGCAGCAGTGCCAAATATTTCAACCTTTATTCACAACAATACTGCTACTGAAAAAATATATACTGTCTCAAATGTTGACATTAGCGCAATTGCTGGAACGGTATATTTTGCATTTAAATATTATTCAAATGGGGCTCCAACGCGTTGGACTGTTGATAGTTTTAAAATAACAGCGGATCAACCAAATGCTGATTCAGACAACGATGGTATCTTGGATGCTGATGACAATTGTCCAACTATGGCAAATCCAGATCAGGCAGATGCTGATGGCGATGGAGTAGGTGATGTTTGTGACGCATGTCCAAATACACCAACTGGAGAAACAGTAGATGCAAATGGTTGCTCTCAAAGTCAATTGGATGATGATAATGATGGTGTTATGAATAATGTAGATTTATGTCCAAATACACCAACAGGAGAAAGTGTTAACGCAAGTGGTTGTTCTCAAAGCCAACTCGACGATGATAATGACGGCATTATGAATAATTTGGACTTATGCCCAAATACACCTTCTGGCGAATCAGTCAATGCTAATGGTTGTTCTCAAAGTCAGTTAGACGATGACAATGATGGCGTTATGAATAATATAGATTTATGTCCTAATACACCAGCAAACGAAATTGTTGATGCAAATGGCTGCTCTCAAAGTCAACTTGACAATGACAATGATGGCGTAATGAATGATGTTGACCAATGTCCCAACACCACTCCGGGATCATTGGTAGATGCTGTGGGTTGCTATACTTTACCTTCAAATAATTTTACGGTTGAAGCAATTGGAGAAACCTGTCCTGAGAAAAACAACGGACAAATTAAAATTACCGCAACGTCAAATCAAAATTATACCGTAACAATTAATAACGCTACTTATAATTTTACAACTACAACTTCTACCCCAACAAATTTAGCTCCGGGTTTTTACAAATTCTGTATTGGTGTTGTTGGCGAAACTTATACACAATGTTATGATGTTCAAGTTGTTGCAGGAATAGCAGTTTCCGGAAAAGCAAGTGATACATCAGGTAAAGCTTCAGTTGA
>JBAZGP010000088.1:0-10845 GCA_041652835.1 Lutibacter sp.
GTTATTCCTGTTACCCATGGTTTAAAAACACTGAAAGAAGCTGTTGATTCAGCATTCGGAGCTTACCTGAAAGATCCTGAAAATACGATGTACTGTATTGGATCAGTGGTGGGGCCACATCCATTTCCTATGATGGTTCGTGATTTTCAGCGTGTTGTAGGAATTGAAGCCCGCGAACAGTTTTTTGAAATGACGGGTGAATTACCAGATAATATAATTGCTTGTGTGGGTGGAGGAAGTAATGCTATGGGGATATTCTCAGCATTTCTGGATGATGAAGAATGCCAGCTTTATGGCATAGAACCAGCTGGGCGCTCTGAGAAACTTGGAGACCATGCTTCTACAATGAAATTTGGAAAACCGGGTGTAATTCATGGTTTTAAATGCTACACCTTACAGGATGAAAAAGGAGAACCTGCACCTGTATATTCTGTAGCCAGTGGACTGGATTATCCCGGTGTTGGCCCTGAACACAGTATGCTAAAAGACATGGGGAAAGTTAATTACGACAGTATTAATGACAAAGAGGCCATTGATGCCTTTTATGAGCTAAGTCGATTAGAGGGAATTATTCCAGCATTGGAAAGTGCCCATGCCGTCGCTTATGCGTTAAAAGTAGCGAAAGAACAACCTCAAAAATCTATATTGGTAAATTTAAGTGGGCGGGGTGATAAAGACATCGATTTTGTGGTAGATACCTATGGTTTTCCTAAAAAATAACCTGTGAATACAATCAGCTTCTAACAGGCGCTTAACAAAAACACGATGACGTATTTGTTTAAAGGAAGTTTTATGTCCAGTATATGCGTGATTAGTACTGGCAGATCGTTTTGTGCATCGTAATCTGCTTCTTCACCAAGCGCCAAAACATGACCACCAATTTGAAAAAATAAACAATTTACACATTAGGTATAAAAAACAATAACAAGGAATTTTTTAAAATGAATTTTACGACTTTCAGTTCTTTAAAAAATAGAAATTTTAGATTGTTTTTTATAGGACAATCGATTTCCTTAATTGGTACCTGGATGCAGAAGACTGCTGTAAGTTGGGTTGTATATTCATTAACACAGTCAAAATTTATGTTGGGGGTAACGGTTTTTGCAACTTTATTTCCTACAGCTTTGGTTTCGTTATATGGAGGAATTGTTGCCGACAGATATAATCGTTATAAAATTCTATTATTAACTCAGATATTATCATTAGTACAAGCTACATTACTAACCTTGGCGATTGTATTTTATAATCAATATGCTGTTTTGCTAATCATTATTTTGAGTGCAGTTCTGGGGTTTATCAATGGATTTGATATGCCTGCCCGACAATCGCTAATTAAAGAACTAATAATAGATAAATCTAATCTGGGTAATGCTTTGGCATTAAATTCATCTATGGTTAATTTGGCAAAGCTTATCGGACCGGCCGTAGCTGGTTTTGTTTTGGAAAAATATGGTGATCAGGTTTGTTTTGGATCTAATGCCATCAGTTTTATCCCTGTCATCATTTTATTGCTCTTAATAAAATTACCAAAACCAGAAATATGGACAAAAACAGACAGGAGTCTAAAAAGGGAGTTTACAGAAGCATTTGCTTATATAAAAAATACACCAACCATTAGTTCAGTTATTATTTTTACGGGGATAATGAGTTTATTGGTTTTACCTTTTACCACTTTAACTCCCGTATTTGCCAAAGATATTTTTAATGGATCAGCATCTACATTAGGAATTATTGATGGTGTTATTGGATTTGGGGCTTTTATAAGTGCGTTGTTTTTAGCATCAATAAAACAAAGTGCAGATTTAAACAAAATATTAGCCGCAAATACAGTTGTATTTGGAATTGGGCTTATATTATTTTCGCAAACTGCAATATATCCTCTTGCACTGGTGTTTGTTTCTATTGGTGCATTTGGTATGATGCCAATACGAACTATCAGTAATACTATAGTTCAAATCAATGTTCCAAACCAATTTCGTGGACGAATTATCGGTATTTATTTTATGGTATTATCTATCACACTGCCCATTGGTAGCTTAATGATAAGTGTTATTTCTCATTATATTGGGGTACAAACAACTGTTTTGTTAGAAGGGATTATTGCATTAATTATAGCTCTTTTCTATGGAAGATATTTAAAAAAAGAAAAACTTAAAAAAGAAGAAGGAATTCTATTACATCAACCATTAGAAGAAGAATTAATGCATATATAGCTTTAAAACAAATTTAATAAGATAATCGAAACAGAGAAAAATTGGCTCTAAAAAACGAGACGAATTTGAAGAAAAAGCTTAATATTTTGTTATCAGCAAAATGTTAAAAGAAGCACGTAAAGTAGCCAATAGGACACAAGAACAATTGGCAGAAAAAGTTAGGACTAAAAAAGTTATATATCTATACTTGAAAATGGAAAATGTGACATTCAGCTTTCAACACTTTACAGAATTTTTGAGTTCGGACTCGGAAAACGTATAAATATAATGTTTGGGTAAAAAGCGCCATAACAACACTTACCTAAAACGAGGGGTTTCAAGTTCCAAAGACAATCCGATTGCCATCAAAATTGTGATTAAAGAAAATTTTGTACTTTTAATTAAGTTTTGTGGTAAAAGTCCTGTTATTTGGGCAACTGCGGAATGTTAGCAGCAATAAACACCTCTCAAAAAAATAAGAGTATTCATTATAAAATTTATAACTAAAAATGACAAATAACGACAATCAGCAAATCAAAGCAAAACAATTTCACAAACTTCATCATTCAGGGAAAATGCTTGTATTGCCTAATATCTGGGATTCATTAGGTGCCGTTTTACTTGAAAGTTTACAATATCCTGCTATTGCCACGGCTAGTGCATCTATGGCATTTACAAACGGCTATAACGATGGCGAAAATTTACCCTTCAACGACTTCCTAACGCTTTTAACTAAAATTACAAAAAGTGTAGCTATTCCTGTGACAGCCGATATTGAAAGTGGTTATGCTTCTGGTGATAAGCAACTTGAAGAAAACATAAAACAGTTCATTTCTACGGGTATTGTTGGAATAAATATAGAAGATTCTGACAAAGCAACAAATACTCTAATTCCTACCGAAATCCAATGCAATAAAATTCGGCTTATAAAAAGTGTTTCAGCAAAAATGGGCATTTCATTATTCATTAATGTCCGTACCGATGTATATATTCATGGAGAAGAATTTGAAACAGCAGAATCAAAATTGGAAGAAACAATAAAAAGAGGATTGGCATATAAAAGTGCAGGAGCTGATTGCTTTTACCCAATTGTGATGCGGCAAGAGCAAGACATCAAAAAAACTATTGAACAACTTCAGATGCCTATCAACATTTTAACGCTCCCTGGTATTCCAGAATTAAGTACCCTTAATAAAATGGGTGTTGCAAGAGTTAGTTTAGGTCCTTCATTTTTAAAAATTGCGATAAGAGCTATGAAGGACATTGCGGTGAAACTAAAAAACTATGAAGGTTTACCAGAAATTACAAAGAATGAAATTACATCCGATTATTTAAAGGACTTAGTAAATAAAAATTATTAACACACTATGACAAAAAGAATTTCAATTAAAGGTATTGAGCCAGAGACATACAAAGCAATGATGGATCTATAAAATTATTCAAAAAGTACAATCCCGCCCTTTGGGTAGCTGCGGAACGTTAATGGCAATTAATAAAAAACCACATAAAATAAAACAGAAATGAAACGAAGAACAATTTCGTTACTTTTACTTCTATTCTTTATTGTTGCAGGAATAGATAGTACAAGGGCCCAAAATACTACAACCACAACTGAAGAAAATATTTTCGTTTTTGGTGGAGATATTAATCTAAAGTTTGTTCAGTATGTAGTCAACCTGACAAAAAAAGAAGATCCCAAAATTTGTTATTTGCCAACAGCCAGTGCAGACAATCCGGATAATATAAAGTTTTGGGGGAATATTTGTAAAACGCTAAAAATAGAGCCTATTATTCTCAAAGTATGGGTAAGTTCTTCTGAAAAAGATCAATCCTTTGAAAATATTCTGCTTAACGCGGATGCAATCATAGTTGGTGGAGGCAATACTTTAAATATGCTCGGTATTTGGAAGGCTCAGGGAATAGATACTATCTTAAAGAGAGCACTAAAAAATGGGATAGTATTAGCAGGAGGAAGTGCAGGCTCTATATGCTGGTTTCAGAATGGAATAAGTGACTCGCGTCCTGTTAATTTAAGTATTGTTGACGGTTTGGGTATTTTACCTTACAGTAATTGTCCTCACTACTCACAGGAAGTGCGTAAAAATTTATATTATCAGATGATAAAAGAGAAGAAAATGTCTTCGGGATATGCAAGTGATGAATTGGCTGGAATCCTTTTTAAAAACGGAAAAGCTGTTGAGTTTGTTAGCCAAAGTGATAAACACAACTCCTATTTTGTCAGTATTAAAAAAGGGGAAATAAAATCTACAAAAATGGAATCCAAAATTTTATTGAAGAAGAACGCGCTTCCAGAAGGCGCTTATACTTCTTTGTCAATAAAAAAGAAAATTAATGATTTATCAGACATAAATGACAAAACGAAACCTTTAAATGCCTATGTATCTGAAATCAAAACTTTACAATTAAACAAAGACGGCATAAGTGAATCAGAAAGAAACAGCGTATTAAATATTAGTATTGAAAAAGTATTTATTTATAAAAATAAAATAGCTGGAGTTGTAAATGATGCTTACCTGA
This sequence comes from Lutibacter sp., assembly GCA_041652835.1. Lineage (GTDB taxonomy): Bacteria > Bacteroidota > Bacteroidia > Flavobacteriales > Flavobacteriaceae > Lutibacter. Next base: position 4,731 of record JBAZGP010000088.1, read on the forward strand.
ATTCTTTTGGATACGGAATGTGGTATTTTTATAATTGTAATGGCACTTGGACAAGTATGGGGGAAGACATAGGTGGTGCAACTGTATTCGAAAGTGAAATTACATTTCGGGAAAAAGCAGAAACAATTATTAAAAAGGCAGAAGAAAAATTAAACTGCCACTAATTTTATATAAATAATGACATGGAAAATACTAAATATCAAGGTTTGTAGTTCGCTCGAACTTCAACACAGTTTGCAGGAAAGTGCCACGCAATCTACCACTACTCATACAATTTACCGTTGGCGGTAAGTTAATTGCGACACATCAAACGACAAAACTGACAAATAAATTGGCAATTATGATAGCAACTAAATTTATGAAATTTCTACTTTTATTCCTTTTCCCATTAGCAGTTTTTTCACAGATAGACAATAGTGATTTACAAAAAATGTACAACGAAGATCAAGGGTCAAGAATGGTAAAAGATATTGATTGGACAGTTTTATCAAAACAAGATAAGGAAAGAGAAAGTTGCGTTTATGAACTTATAAAATCAGGGCAAATTGTAACAGGTAAAGATTACTATAATTCGGCTATGATTTTTCAACACGGAAATGATACACTTGCTTCTTCAATGGCTGTTAAACAAATGAGAAAAGCCATTGAATTAGATACAACAATAAACAAATGGTTATTGGCAGCCGCTATTGACAGAGATTTGATGAGACGACAAAAACCTCAAATCTATGGGACACAATATTGGGGAAACAAATTGGAAACGATATAACATTGACACAACACAAGTAACTGACAAGGAACGAAAATGTTATCACGTTGAAACTCTTTCAGAACAACTTGAAAAGGAAAGAATAATGAATTTGATATCTATTTCAGACTTTTACAACAAAGCTAATTCAATAAAAAGGACAATTAAATTTATAAAATCTGAAAATAAGAAAGGTATAAAATCAACCTATAACACAAGTGAATCTGAAATAAATAGTTTAGGTTATGAACTAATGAAAATTAAAAAAGAAAATGAAGCATTGGAGATATTTACTTTGAATACTAAATTGTACCCAAATGGATTTAATACTTTTGACAGTTTAGGAGAGTGTTTACTACTTTTAGGTAAGAAAAACGAAGGAATAAAAGCATATAACAAATCTTTGGAATTAAACCCAAAAAACGAAAATACAAGAAAAATAATTAACGGAGGAAAATAACCTACCACCAACAGCAATTATCAGAAAATAAAAAATAGAACAATGAAAAATATTATTAGAATTTTTCTCACATTATTGTTTCCAATATTATCTAGTGCTCAGAACACAGATATTAAAATTGTATATCCATTATCAATGAAAGAATATGAATTGGGACATTATGAAAATGCCGCTGAAAAATTTCAAATAATAGTTGACAACTACAAATTTGATGATATTTCGACAACAAAATTATATAATGGTGTGTGCATCTTTGCATTAGCAAAACACAATAAAACAGCAATAACTATATTGGACTATTTAGCTTCCAACAGATTTTATTCAAACTACGAGCATATCATAAGTGATACAGATTTAAGTAATATTCATTCTGATACCGAATGGAACAAAATAATTGAAAAAGTTAGTGAAAATAGAAAAACCCAACCTAAAAGACTTCAAGAAAAAATAAAATCAGAATTATCTAAAGCCAAGGAAATTTTACTTGCCGATAATGGAAAACTATGGGGAGAAAATATTTGGAGTGAAAATATTTTGGTTTTAGACTTTGATAACACCATTTATACTATAAAACCTTTGCCTGACAGCAAAACAGATGATAGTATTATTTATTACAAGAAAATTCCAAATAATACATTAAGTCTTTCAAATTCAGCACAAGAGTATAATGGCGAACAATATGCCGTTATTTTAACCAATTATCTTGATGATAATAGTGCAACTATAATTCACGAATTATTTCACATTCTTCAATATAAACACATCAGACTAAATGGAAACCCAATTCAGTATTTAGATAATTATGATGCAAGAGAATGGTTGCGTTTGGAATATCAAGCTCTAAAAAATGCACTAAATTCCATTAATCAAAATAAAAATAAGTTAGAAATTGAGAAATATGTTAATGATGCTTTCTTATTCAGAGAACTACGACAATCAAAATATAAAGAATATCTTCAAGATGAGATAGAAATTGAAACATCAGAAGGTTTGGCTAATTATACAGGATTTGTCCTTTCTACTTATTCTAATAAATATGAAAAAACCATCTCTGAAATCAATCAAAGAGAGCAAGCACAAACATACACTCGTCCGTTTCCTTATGCAACTGGACCTGCATACGGACTGATTTTTGACTATTTAAAAATCGACTGGAAAATCGGACTTGATACAACCTACAATTATTTGAACATTTATGAACAGAAATATTTAAAGAAAAAAATAAAAGCAAGTAACGGTAAGATTAAATCGGCACAACAAAGAAACAATTATAAGGAAATACACAAACAAGAACTGGACAAAAAGATTGAAAATGAAAAAGTAATAAGCTATTATACTGACATTTTTTTTAAGAAACCCTCTTTAACTGTAAAACTAATCGACAGTTTGTACGGACTAACCTTTGATATGAACGGAACAATTATTTTAAAAGATAAAGGAATTGTTTATTCAATGGTTGAAGGAGTTGACGGCTCCAAAAACAATTTTGGTAATTTTTCTACAATTAAGGGAAAAGAGAAATTAGGTATTTCGGGTGTTCTTATGTCGTTTGTCGAAAAAAAATATACGTTTCCCTTACCCATAAAGATTGAAAAAAATAAAATTATTGGAGAATATTACATTATAGAACTAAGTGAAGGCTGGGAAGTAATAAAAGTCAATGAAAAAGGAGATATGGAGATAGTGAAAAAGAAAAAATAACAGCATACAACAGCACTACCCAAAAGATGAAGTTTCATGTTCTAAAGACATCCCGATAGATCGGAATTGTAGTTAAAGAAAATTTTGTACTTTTAATTAAGTTTTGTGGTAAAGATTCTGCCCTTCGTGTAGCTGCAAACCGTTGTAGAGCATTTGAGAAAAAAATCCGCAACAAAATTAAAAAAATTGAAATAACAAAACAATCCATGAAAAAAACATTAATCCTTCTTTTAGCGTTCGTAACATTTCATTCTTACGCACAAAACAAAATTGAATATTTAGAAAAAAATCGTTTTGACTTGACTTCATCGGATTTCGACTTCCCACAAAAAGATTTTAAAATAATAGGATTTGGCGCTTACCACGGAAGTGCAAAGACGGAACAGACAGAACACGCACTTCTTAAATCACTTACAAAAAACGGAACGATAAAATACTATCTGCCTGAAACGGATTTTAGTATTGGACATTATTTTAATAGGTATTTAAAAACGGGCGATACCTTGTTGTTAAAAGATTTGGTTGAACATTATGGAATAAGAGTTCCTCAAGAAAAAAGTATTGAAACCTATAAAAAATGGAAAGAAATTAAAAATCTTAATGACAGTCTGCCAAAAGACAAAAATTTGACCGTTGTTGGTATTGACAAATTAGTAAGTTATAAATACACTTCGAAGCATCTTATGGAAATCATTGACTTCAAAACAAATCAAGAAGAATCGTTAAGGAAAGTTGTAAACATGGTTAAGACTGACACTACAGATTTTTCACCTTATTATAATAGCTATTCAAAAGGCGTATTGAAAAACTTTGTTTCCGACTATGAAAAAGAACCTTCAAAATTTGAAAATGACATCAATAATAAATTTGCTTTTGACCACATCCTAAACAACCTAAAATTATCTTTTGACGATTCTTCCAACCGAGAAACAGTTATTTTTAATAATTATACGCATTTAGCCAGTTTATATAAATTTGACCAAAATCCTCAATTTATACGATTGGGATTTTTCCATTTAGAGAAAGAACGAGAAGGTAATAATCTACCATTCTTTGCTATGCTAATTGAAAACAAGATTTATAAACGTAATGAAATACTATCTGTTATTGGTTACTTGACCAAAAGCCAAGTATTGTGGGATGCTGTTTATGACGATGATGGAAGCTATAAATCCTTTACAACCGAGGGTGATTACGGAATTGGTGACTATGAAAAGGAATATTTCCGTGGAATAGAAAATTTGAAAAAAAGTAAAATTTCGGATATCACACTTTTTCGACTGAATAAAGAAAATACACCATATAATGACGGAATACCAGACTTAATAGAAATTATAATGACAGACGAAAAATCTAATGGTGAGCAAGTTAAGGAAAAATCGACAACTGATTTTTTAGATTATGCAGTTTTGATTTCAAACTCAAAAGCAAATACACCAATTCAAGAGATGGAATGAAAGCGCCCTACAAGCCATATATAATTTATGCTTAAATTTAAACTAATACAAACCACAAACATTCAATAAAAATATTACTACGTACGAAAACCTCCGGTTTTTAGGGCGCACAAATTATAATACAAACACATTGCCATTTATTGTGGAACTCACTCAAAATTGAAAAAATTAACTGAATGAAAAAAAGAGAAAAACTACTTGCTTTAATTCCTGCTCTTTGGGCAAGTCTTTTTGATATTACATTAACAATAGTTCATCAATCAAAAGAATATTGGAGTGGAAATCTGAATATGACAAATGAGAGAAACCCAATTGGAAATTTTATGATGAAAAATCACGTTTCTGGAATATTTATTATTTCAATTTTTTGGTTGATTTTAATAGGAGTTGTAGGTTATTATTTGCCGAGAAAAATATCTCGAATTTTTCTTCTTTTTGTCTTAATGATTCATAGCTATGGAGCTTCAACTTGGATTTTACCGAATTATGGGTTTTGGTTTGTCGTCGTATTTATTTTGTTCAACTCTATTTTGTTTTATAAAATTGACGATACGATTAATTAGAAAAATATATGAACTGAATTTTAGCAAGTTTGAGGAATTGCTTACTAAACTATAATTTAAAATGTTTATGAAACATAATGCCGACCGAATTCACTCAAACGATAAAAAACGAAAAACAGAATTTTACAGAATAATTTGAACTCTGAAAAACAACGAAATAACACATTTGGTTTTGTCCATCACACAAGCCAACCCTTCACAAAACCAAGAAAGCCATTTATTGCCAACCCTTCTTGTTTTTTTGAATTTTATATATTGACTTTAAGTAGCTTTGTAAAATGGAAATTAAATCAACATCACACAAGATAATTATAGGTGCGGCTCAAAATATGGAGCAGTTAAAGAACAACTCTATTGAGCTTGTTGTAACATCACCACCATACCCTATGATTGAAATGTGGGATGAAATTATGGCAAAGCAAAATCCTGAAATTCAAACTGCATTAGATAAAAATGATGGAGCAAAAGCTTTTGAACTTATGCACTTAGAACTTGACAAAGTTTGGGCAGAAGTTGAGAGAGTTTTAATTCCTGGCGGTTTCGCTTGTATTAACATTGGAGACTCAACAAGAACAATAAATGGCACGTTTGCCCTCTATCCAAGTCATTCAAGGATTATATCTGCCTTTCAAAAATTAGGCGTTCCAAACTTACCAAACATACTTTGGAGAAAACAGACAAATGCACCAAATAAATTTATGGGTTCAGGAATGTTGCCTTCTGGTGCTTATGTGACTTTAGAGCACGAATGGATATTAATTTTCAGAAAAGGCGTTAAAAGACAATTTAAAAGTGAAAGTGAAAAATTAAGAAGAAAGGAAAGCTCTTTCTTTTGGGAAGAAAGAAATATTTGGTTCTCTGATTTATGGGATTTAAAAGGAACGAAACAAAAAATTGTCAACTCTGAAACAAGAAAAAGAAGTGCTGCATTTCCTTTTGAATTACCATACAGACTTATCAATATGTATTCGTTGCAAGGTGACACAGTATTAGACCCATTTTTAGGAATTGGAACAACTTCATTGGCGGCAATTACCGCCAACAGAAATAGTGTAGGCTACGAAATTGACCCAATGTTTTTGAATATTATTACTGATAACATTGAATCCGCGCCTATAACATTTTTAAACTCAATCATTCAAAACCGAATTGACCAGCATATAAATTTTATTACAGAAAGAACTGC
>JBAZGP010000089.1:0-10836 GCA_041652835.1 Lutibacter sp.
AAGTTAAGCTTATATGTCATTTTTTTGTCCTTCCGAGGTACGAGGAATCTCATAATGCTGTGCTAGTTTGTTGCGATTCCTCCTTTGTCGGAATGACAAATATTTCCTTAACTTAATGACATTGCCCCGAAGGGGGAACAGAGCGTAAATAAAATGTGTAGCACACATTTTTAGCGATTGGGTCAGCTGGCGCGATGGAAAATGAAACAGACTTTTGAATTGAAAAAGTTAAAAGTATAAAGGAGATAGGCAAAAGTTTAAAGTCGTATACTAAAATACCACCAATCTAATATTCCTACAATCTAAAATACCAAAAAAGATTTAACCGCAAGGAGCGCAAAGTTTTAAGCAAAGGACGCTAAGCATTTATAAATAACTTTCAAACTTTTAACTTTTTAACTATTACACAGTTACACAGTTAAACGGATAATTAAGCAATCTTTACTTTGCAATTAGTTCATCCAATAATTTTCTTATTTTTTTGCTGTTCCAATCGGCTGAACCAGTTTTTTCAATTAAAATATGTCCGCTTTTATCAATTAAATAGGATGCCGGAATGCTGTTAGTTTGCATAAAACTGTTAGGTGGCGCACTCGCAGAATTGTAGGCAGGTAAATCATATCCGTTTTCTTTAAAAAAAACCTCAACCTTTCCCCAATCTTCATTGGTTACAAAAACAAAAGCTACTTTATCTTTATAATCGGTATATAATTTTTGAATCATTGGCATTTCTGCGCGGCACGGTGGACACCAAGTTGCCCAAAAATTGACAAAAATAACTTTATTTTCAAGTTCCTTAAAATTAATGCTTTCTGCATTTAATCCCGTTAAATTCCAATCATAAGAACTAAGTTTTTCACTTTTTGCCACGTCATTTACAGATGGTGCAAAAGCAATTTGTCTCATAAACCATTCTCTTGATGGTGGATAAAGCAATACTGCTACTGCAATAATAAAAATAATGTTTGAGACCAACTTTTTATTTAATTTAAAATTCATAAGCTTTTATTTTAAAATACCTTAAACTTCAAAAAAAAACCTCTGAAATTCAAAGGTTTTTAATGATTATAAAATATAACTAACCTTTTATTTAGCGTTATTTATTTAGTTTTCCTAATATTTCAGCTACTTTTTCGCCAATTTTAGCAGGAGATTCCACCACGTGGATTCCATTTTCTCTCAAAATGGCCATTTTAGCTTGTGCAGTGTCATCTTTACCTCCAACAATTGCGCCCGCATGTCCCATCGTTCTTCCTTTTGGTGCAGTTTGACCGGCAATAAAACCAACTACAGGTTTTCTGTTTCCTGTTTCTTTTACCCAACGGGCAGCTTCAGCTTCTAACTGACCTCCTATTTCTCCAATCATAACAATAAGTTCAGTTTCTGGATCATTCATCAACAATTCAACTGCATCTTTTGTTGTCGTTCCAATAATTGGATCTCCTCCAATACCAATTGCTGTCGTAATTCCATATCCTTTTTTCACTACTTGGTCAGCAGCTTCATAAGTTAATGTTCCAGATTTAGAAACAATTCCTACATTACCCTTTTTAAAAATAAATCCAGGCATAATACCAACTTTAGCTTCACCTGGCGTAATTACTCCAGGGCAATTAGGACCAACCAATCTGCAATTTTTATTCGCAATATAAGCTTTAACTTTTACCATATCGGCAACAGGAATTCCTTCAGTAATACAAATAATTACTTTTATACCTGAGGAAGCTGCTTCCATAATAGCATCAGCGGCAAAAGCCGGTGGTACAAAAATTATCGAAGTATCAGCTTTTACATGATCAACAGCATCTTGCACTGTGTTAAAAACTGGTTTATCCAGATGAAAGGTTCCTCCTTTTCCAGGAGTTACGCCTCCAACAACATTTGTTCCGTACTCAATCATTTGAGTTGCATGAAAAGTACCTTCACTTCCTGTAAATCCTTGTACGATTATTTTTGAATCTTTATTGACTAAAACGCTCATTTAAATTTATTTTTGAATTAATGTATGATTGTATTACAAAAGTAATTTTTCTAAGTTGACGATATATGAATTTATTGTTTTTTTTGATTTTTTATCAGTTGTTTTATTTCAGCCATTTCTTTCAATTTCTTTCTTGATTCCTCAACAGGAGTTCCAAAATAACTTATTCCTCCTTTTAATGACTTAGTAACTCCTGTTTGCCCAAGAACAACAGCACCTTCACCAATGGTAATACCGCTATTTGTGCCAACTTGTCCCCATAAAGTCACATTATTTTCAATAATAACACAGCCAGCAATACCCGTTTGTGATGCGATTAAACAATTTTCGCCGATAACTGTATCATGTCCAACCTGAACCTGATTGTCTATTTTTGTGCCTTTTTTGATAGTTGTATTGGCTGAAACGCCTCTGTCAATGGTACAAAGCGCTCCTATGTCAACATTATCTTCAATAAGAACACTTCCACCTGAAACCAATTTATCATAACCCGAGATTCTTCTTTTATAATAAAAAGCGTCGGCACCCAAAACAGTTCCTGCATGAACGGTGATATTATTTCCCAAAACACAATTGTCGTAAATGGTAACATTTGGGTGAATAAGGCAATTTTTTCCTATGACCACATTATTTCCAATAAATACATTTGGCTGTATAATGGTATTTTTACCAATAATTGCAGACTTGGAAATTAAGGTATTCAACGGTTTAAACGGATTAAAATATTTTGTCAGTTTATTGAAATCTCTAAAAGGATCTTCAGAAATTAGCAATGCTTTTCCTTGCGGGCATTCCACTTCTTTATTGATTAATATCACCGTAGCTTTAGAATTCAAAGCTTTATCATAATATTTAGGATGATCTACAAAAACAATATCGCCTTCTTCAACCACATGTATTTCATTAAAGCCTGTAATTGGGAAATCGGAAGATCCAACAAATGTTGCCTCAATAATATCTGCAATTTCTTTCAGCTTATATTTACGGGGGAATTTCATTTGTTTAAATTTTATTTTTTAACGGTAACAGATGCTGTTCACCATTAATCATTCCTTTGTGCGTCAAAATTTGTAAAGCTCGTTTCATAAATTATTCTTTAACGCGTTCTAAATAAGCTCCTTTTGAAGTATCTATCTTTATTTTATCTCCTTCATTAATAAATAAAGGAACATTGATTATTGCACCTGTTTCAACAGTTGCCGGCTTGGTTGCATTTGTTGCCGTATTCCCTTTTACGCCGGGTTCTGTATGAGTGACTACCAAAACCACACTTGCAGGCATGTCTACTGAAAGTGGTAAATTATCTTCCGTATTGATAATAATGGTTACAATTTCACCTTCTTTTAAAAGATCTGGAGCGTCCAAAGCATTTTTATGAAGTGTGATTTGATTGTAATCTTGGGTATTCATAAAATGAAATGAATCACCTTCAGGATATAAAAATTGAAATTTTTGAGTTTCAACTCTAATATCTTCAATTTTTCTTCCAGACGGGAATGTATTCTCCAAAACCCTTCCTGAAGACAAACTTTTTAATTTTGTTCTTACAAAAGCCGGGCCTTTACCAGGTTTTACGTGTAAAAATTCAATAACTTTAAAAATATCATTATTGTATCTCATACACAATCCGTTTCTAATATCTGATGTTGTTGCCATTTAATTTGTTTATTCGTTTGATTGTTTAACTGAGATATTCTAATTAACTCAGTGTGAATATTTTAATTATTAATTATTGCTGTTAACTTCCTGTATAACCCTTCATAATTCCCCTTTGAGAATTTTTAATAAAAAGTATAATTTGATCTCTTTCTTTGGTTGCTTCCATTTCGGCTTCAATTTTCTCCAAAGCCTGTGTGGTGTTGTAATTTTTTTGATATAAGATTCTATAAATATCTTGAATTTCCCTAATTTTTTCTGTTGTAAATCCTCTGCGTCTTAATCCAATAGAATTTATACCAATAAAAGATAAAGGCTCTTTACCCGCTTTTGTATATGGGGGAACATCTTTTCTAACCAATGAACCTCCTGAAACCATAGAATGTTCTCCAATATGAATAAATTGATGCACTGCTACCAATCCGCTTAAAATTGCATAATCGCCAACAGTTACGTGACCTGCAATAATAGTTCCATTTGCTAAGATACAATTATTCCCAATGGTACAATCATGGGCAATATGTGTAGTTGCCATAATTAAACAATTATCGCCAATTTGTGTTCTACCAAGGGCTTTTGTACCTCTGTTTACCGTAACACATTCTCTAATTGTGGTATTATCACCAATAATTGCAAGGGAATCTTCTCCATCAAATTTTAAATCTTGAGGGATGGCAGAAATAACAGCGCCAGGAAAAATTCTGCAATTTTTACCAATTCGGGCACCTTCCATAATGGTTACGTTTGAACCAATCCAAGTTCCTGAGCCAATGATTACATTGTTATGAATAATTGTAAAAGGCTCAACAACTACATTGGTTGCAATTTTGGCCTGTGGGTGTATATATGCTAATGGTTGATTCATTTATTCTATTGATTTTCTTACTATTTGTGCCATTAATACTGCTTCTACCACAAGTTTATCATTTGCATAACCATAGGCTTGCATATGACAAATACCTCTTCTTATGGGTGAAATTAATTCAGCACTAAAAATTAAAGTATCTCCGGGTAAAACTTTTTGTTTAAACTTAACATTATCCATTTTCATAAAATATGTCAGGTAATTTTCAGGATCGGGAACGGTGCTTAGAACCAATACGCCACCACATTGTGCCATGGCCTCAATTTGTAGTACACCAGGCATTACAGGCGATCCGGGAAAATGACCTATAAAAAAAGCTTCATTCATGGTCACATTTTTCATCCCAACTACATGCTTGTCCGATAATTCTAAAATTCTGTCAATCAATAAAAAAGGAGGTCTGTGCGGAAGAATACTCATAATTTTATGAATATCCATTAGCGGTGGTTTATTTAAATCAAAATTTGGTACGCAATTTCTTTTTTCCTGTTTAATAATTTTTTGAAGTTTTTTTGCAAAAACAGTATTTACCAAATGTCCCGGTTTATTTGCGATTACTTTTCCCTTAATTCTGCAACCAACCAATGCCAAATCGCCAATCACATCCAATAATTTATGTCGCGCAGCCTCATTTGCCCCACGCAACGTAAGATTGTCTAAAATTCGATTTGGTTTAACGGTCAGCGATTCTTTATTGAAAGCTTTTTTTAACTTAAGCATTGTTTCGTTAGATATTTCTTTATCTACATAAACAATGGCGTTGTTTAAATCGCCGCCCTTTATTAGGTTATTGTCCAGTAAAGTTTCCAGTTCATGAAGAAAACTAAAAGTTCTGGCATTTGCTATTTCGGTTTTAAATTCTGAAAGCGAATTCATTGTTGCGTTTTGAGTTCCTAAAACCTTGGTACCAAAATCGACCATGGCTGTAATTTGATAATGGTCACTGGGCATTAAAATAATTTCGCTTCCAGTTTCTTCATCTTTATAAGAAATGATATTCTTAACAGTATATTCCTCTCTCTCTGCATCTTGTTCCTGAATTTCTGCTTTTTCAAGAACTTCTACAAAATGTTTTGATGATCCGTCCATAATTGGAGGTTCAGGAGCGTTGATTTCAATAATAATATTATCAATATCTAAAGCAACAACTGCCGCCAATACATGCTCAGAAGTATTTACAAAAACGCCATGTTTTTCAAGGTTTGTGCCTCTTTGGGTATTTATAACATATTCAGCACTTGCTTCAACAGTAGGTTCCCCTTCTAAATCCGTTCTCACAAAAATATAGCCGTGATTTATAGGCGCTGGCTTAAAAGTTAAAGTGACTTTATTTCCCGTATGCAAACCAACACCAGAAAGTGTTACCTCATTTTTGATTGTTTTTTGTTTATTCCTCATTTCTTTCCTTTTAAAGCTTTAATATCTTTTTCCAATGCATTTATAGTGGCCACCAATTCAGGTAATTTCTTAAAATACACATACGATTTATTAAAATCTGAATAACCCATTGTAGGTGATCCTTGAATAATATCATCATCTTTAATGTTTCTTCCAACACCCGCCTGCGCTTGTATTTTAACATTGTTTCCAATAATAATGTGCCCAACAATGCCTACTTGTCCGCCGATCATACAATTTTTGCCAATTTTTGTTGATCCTGCAACACCTGTTTGCGCTGCAATAACCGTATTTTCACCAGTTTCAACATTATGGGCAATTTGAATTTGGTTGTCCAATTTTACACCTTTACTTATTAAGGTTGAACCTAATGTGGCTCTATCTATAGTTGTTCCTGCACCAATATCAACATTATCTTTAATAATAACATTTCCAATTTGAGGTATTTTATTGAAAATTCCTGAAGCATCTGGGGCAAAGCCGAACCCATCTGAACCTACTATTACACCGGCATGCAATATGCAATTGACTCCAATTTCGGTTTCGGAATAAATTTTTACACCCGCATGAATAATAGTGTTATCACCTATTTTTACATTTTCTCCAATATAAACGTTCGGATAAATTTTTACATTATTGCCAATAGAAACCATGGCACTTATATAAGAAAAAGCACCTAAATACAAATTTGTGCCCATAACTGCCGATTCATGAATAAAAGATGGTTTTTCTATTCCCGATTTATCCGATTTTACCCGATCATAAAACTCCAATAATGTTGAAAAGGCATGATAAGCATCATTTACTTTAATAAGGGTTGTTTCAATCTCTTTTTCAGGCACAAAGTCCATATTCACAATCACTATGGAGGCTTTTGTGGTATAAAGATAATGCGTATATTTAGGGTTCGACAGGAATGTTATAGATCCCTCTTCTCCTTCTTCAATTTTGGAAAGTTTAAATACTTTGATATTTTCGTTTCCGAAAACTTCACCTTCTAAAATTTCTGCTATTTGAGTTGCTGTAAATTTCATGTTCTGCAAAAGTAAAAAAAAAGTTCTATTCTACCTATTTCTTAGGGTAACAGATGTAGTGCTTATAAACGGGATTTGACAATGCCTGAATATTTAAATGGTCAGAAGCCTCAGTTACATCTTTTAAGATTCCGTTTTTATAAATTATTTGAATGTTATTTTTAGTAGAGTCGTAAGCCTGATTGCAAATTTCTCCATAATACACAAAATAATCAAGCTCTTCATCGCTGTAATTAAATTTTTCTTTAACCTGCTGTTTTATATTTAGCAGTTGATTTTCAGTAAATGGTTCATTTTGAAGCACCACTTTTGGCAGTTTTCTGTTAATTAAGCTTTCCGATAATGTTGACAACACTTTATCTTTAACAAAAACCCATTCTTTTATTGAGGCTAAAATATCATAATCATCCAATTTTGAAAATGTTTTTAAGTTTTCTACCGAAAAGTTTTCCTTATTTATTTCTTGTTTTAAAAATAGTGAAAAAGTTTTAGTGGCCGGCAATTCTATTCCCGCCAAAGAAAGTTCTTTAGCGCGCATTAAAATTTTTCCTAATAATTTTTCTGCCCCAAGCGCTGTTTTATGCAAATAAACCTGCCAATACATAATTCTACGCGAAATTATAAAACTTTCCACGCTGTAAATACCTTTATCTTCAACCACCAAATTATCGTTTTTTACATAAAGCATGGTAATTAAACGTTCCGAATTTATGCTCCCTTCAGCAACTCCGGTGTAAAAACTATCCCGTCTCAAATAATCCAATCTATCCATATCTAACTGACTGGAAATAAGCTGATGCAAAAATTTACGATGATAATTTCCTTTAAATATTTCTATTGCCAGTGAAAGTTTTCCGTTAAATTCTTCATTTAAAGCTTCCATAAATAACAATGAAATATTTTCATGCGTAATTCCTGTAATAAATTGTCCTTCTAATGCATGTGAAAATGGCCCATGTCCAATATCATGTAATAAAATGGCCACATAAACCGCCGTTGCTTCTTCTTCAGAAATTTGAATTCCTTTAAATTTTAAAATCCTGACAGCCTTCTGCATTAAATGTACACTTCCTATAGCGTGATGAAACCGCGTGTGATGCGCGCCCGGATAAACAAGGTACGACAATCCCATTTGCGATATTCTCCTTAATCTTTGAAAATAAGGATGTTCAATCAAATTGTAAATTAAAACATTCGGAATAGTAATAAATCCGTAAATTGGGTCGTTTAATATTTTTAATTTGTTCGTTTTTTTTTCGTTCAAAACAATAATTTTTATAAATGATAGCACAAAGATAGTAATATGAGTAATATAAACATTTTATGGGTTGATGATGAGATAGATCTTTTGAAGCCACACATTCTTTTTTTAGAGAAAAAAGGCTATTCAGTTTCCGTATCCAATAATGGTGCAGATGCCATTGATATGTGTGAAGAAAAGAATTTTGACATTGTTTTCTTAGATGAACATATGCCAGGTTTAAGCGGATTGGAAACTTTAAGCCAAATAAAAAGCAAACGTCCAAACCTTCCAGTTGTTATGATTACCAAGAGTGAAGAGGAATATATTATGGAAGAAGCTATTGGAAATAAAATTGCAGATTATTTAATTAAACCGGTTAATCCGCATCAAATATTGTTGAGTTTAAAAAAGAATTTAGACCATTCTCGCTTGATTTCAGAAAAAACCACCTCAAATTATCAGCAGGAATTCAGAAAAATAGCGATGGATTTGGCAATGGTAAATTCTTATGAAGAATGGATTGATATTTATAAAAGGTTGGTTTATTGGGAATTGGAACTTGAAAATATTAGCGATAGCGGAATGGTTGAAATATTGGAAAGCCAAAAACGAGAAGCAAATTCATTATTTTTTAAATTTATAAAGAATAATTATAAAGATTGGATTCAGGGTGAAGATGCACCTATTATGTCTAATACTTTATTCAGAAAGGTTATACTTCCTCAAGTCAGTGATTCAAAAGGAACCTTGTTGGTTGTGATTGATAATTTACGTTATGACCAATTTAATATTTTAGAACAAACCATTTCAAAATATTACAAAAAGCAGGATGAAATTTCTTTTTACAGCATATTGCCAACAGCAACACAATATGCCCGAAATGCAATTTTTTCAGGTTTGATGCCTTTGGAAATGGAACAACAATATCCTGAATATTGGAAAAATGATGCTGAGGAAGGTGGTAAAAATTTATATGAAGAAGAATTTTTGCAAACACAATTAAAGCGACTTCGAAAAAATATTAAAGTTGGATTTTATAAAATAACCAACTTAAAAGCAGGAAAACAATTGGCTGATAATTTTAATGTGGTAAAAGAAAATGATTTAACAGTCATAGTTTATAATTTTGTTGATATGCTTTCCCATTCAAAAACTGAAATGGAAGTTATTAAGGAATTGGCCAGCGATGATAAGGCTTACAGGTCACTAACCAACAGTTGGTTTTTAAATTCTCCTTTATTGGAAATGATTCAAAAAGCTCAAAATTTAGGTTTAAAATTGATTATTACTACAGATCACGGAACAATAAATTCCAAAGTACCTTCAAAAGTAATTGGCGATAAAAACATAAGTTCCAATTTACGCTATAAAACTGGAAGAAGTTTGTCTTATGAAGAAAAAGATGTTTACGCAGTTAAAGAGCCTAAAAAAATATTATTGCCTTCAATTTCAATAAACAGCGCCTATATTTTCGCGAAAGAAGATTTATTTTTTGCTTATCCAAATAATTACAACCATTTTGTAAATTATTTTAAAAATACCTATCAACATGGAGGTATTTCTTTAGAGGAAATGATAATTCCTTGTGCTATATTTGTGCCGAAATAATCCCCCTATCCTCCGAAGGGGAAACAGAGCATAAATAAAATGTGTGGTACACATTTTTAGCGATTGTGTCAGCTGGCGCGTTGGAAAATGAAGCATTCTTTTAAATTGAGATATATAAAGTGAAAAGGGAAAGGAAAAATTAGTGTAAATAAGTAGTTTTCAACTTTCAAACTTTTAACTTATTAACAATTAAACAGTTAAACGATTAAACAAATAAACCGTCAAGTATAGTCCATATATGATTAAAGATTACGCTCTAAAAGAATTACCCGCAATTGCGAATGAAATTATAAAGTCTTCAAAAAATAAAATCTTGCTTTTTTATGGAGAAATGGGCGTGGGAAAAACCACTTTAATTAAAGAAATTGTAAAACAATTAGGAAGTTCAGATAATGTAAGTTCCCCTACTTTTTCACTTGTTAATGAATATCGTAACGAAAATGACGAAAAAATATACCACTTTGATTTTTATAGGATTAACAATGAAAATGAGGCTTTAGACATTGGTATTGAAGAATATTTTTACAGTGATTGTTGGTGTTTGGTTGAATGGCCAAATAAAGTAAAAAATTTATTACCTTTAAAGTCGACAACAATTACAATAACCTCAAACAGTGATCAATTACGAACTTTAGAACTTAAAAATAATGGGTAAAAAAATTTCTTCGCCATTTAGTCAGCAGGAGTTAATTCCGCAAGAAGAAACTTTAGAGATTATAAAAAGGAAAAGCGAACTTGTTATTGGAATTCCAAAAGAAACGCACTATCAGGAAAAAAGAGTCTGTTTAACGCCTGATGCTGTTGCTGCTTTAACTGCTCATGGACATAAATTTGTGATTGAAACCAAAGCCGGTGAAGGTGCAAATTTTTCTGACAAAGAATATTCTGAAGCTGGAGCTAAAATATCTTACGACATAAAAGAAGTATTTGGCTGTCCTATGATTTTAAAAATGGAGCCACCTTCTTTAGATGAAATTAAACTGATAAATCCTCAAAGTATCCTCTTTTCTGCCTTGCAATTAAAAACACAAACAAAAAAATATTTTGAAGA
>JBAZGP010000090.1:0-10785 GCA_041652835.1 Lutibacter sp.
TTCTTGGCACACTATGATTTGTGCGACCTAAAAACCTAAGGTTTTTCGTACGTCACAATATTTTTATTGACTGTTTGTGTGTTTGTTTTAGTTCAAGTTTAAGCATAAATTATATACGGATTGTTGGTAATAGTTTTTATTTATTTCTGTCAAATCTAATATTTCCATCTTCATCATAAATAAAATACCAATGCGATTCATAAGCGCCTGTTCGTTTATTATTTATATCATACTCTATTTTACTGTAGGTAGAATAATTATTTTTAGATAAAGAACGATAAAATAGTTCTTCAAAAAACATCATATTATTTGTGGGGTTTGATGCATTATCATAGTCCTTGAATATTTCAACAGTTTTTTCAATTAGTGAAATTCCTGTTGAACTTAAAAAAGATGTTTTAGTAATAATGCTATCTAGATTCTTTTGTGCATTATAATAATAAAAAGACTCTGTTGGATAATGTTTTTTCTCAAGTTTAGAACTGATTAATTGTCCAGCTGGATTATAGTTAAAATTAATAGTGTCTTTATAGTCTTCTGTTTCTGTTATTTTTTGAACTATTTTTCCCTCATTGTTTAAACTAAAAAATCTCTTGAATTTAGACATTTGATATTCTGTAGAAGAAGTTTTTCTCTCGATGATAATCTTATTAGTTTGATAAGACAGTTCATCGAAAATTTCATCAGAAAAGGAATAAGTATATCCTGAAGCCGGATCAATTTCCAAAATTCCTCCTTTTCTTTTAATAATTTTATTGTTAGAATTATATTCAATATATGCTATAGTGTTAATGGGTAATATACCAAAGGGATAATGCATATAGCTGATATAGTATGATTCCATTAATTGTTGTTTAGGTTGATCAGGAATATCATCTGTACTACAACTCATCGTAGTAATTAGTATAAAAAAAAGTAAAGATATCTTTTTCATTAAAGTAGTGTTTTTAAATTATTGCTAACGTTTTTGTATTATGATTTGTGTGACCTAAAAACCTAAGGTTTTTCGTACGTCACAATATTTTTATTGACTGTTTGTACGTTTGTATTAGTTCAAGTTTAAGCATAAATTATATGTGGCTTGTTCGTTTGTTTTAGAGGAAAATCTATTTTATCTTTTTAGGAGTCATCTTTTTATCGTCAACAAAAACGCTACAACTTATACCAAATGTTCCACCAATATTCACTTTGATGTTCTTTCGTTCTCCTTCTGTATTGATTATGTGTCCAGTTAAGTCAGACCCAAATAATCCGAATCTTTCGTCTTGTAATTCATTATTTACAAATAACATTTCTCCGTTAAACCAAGTGTTAACAATTTTTATTTCAGAATTTTCATACTTTACAATCCATTCACTTTTCATAATAATTTTTTTATTTTTTAATTGGTATTAATTTTTCACTTTTCAATACATTTCTGATAAGATTTTTTCTTAAATCACTCATTTTAATTAGGATGAGTATTCAAATATATCATTTTTTTTCGGAATGACGCACAGCGTTTTTGTATTATGATTTGTGCAACCTAAGAACCCGAGATTTCTCATACGTAGCAAATTTTTATTGACTGTTTGTGTGTTTGTTTTAGTTCAAATTTAAGCATAAATTATATGCGGCTTGGGCACAGTTTTTATTCTCCGCTGATTATTTTTTTATTCTGTAATTCTGTCAAAATATGTTCATATTCATTTACTGAAATTAATTTCATTTTGTAAAGTGTCTTGTTCTGAAATAGGTTGATCATTTTAGGTTGATAACAATAGGCTAAAAATAGTTAAATAAACGGAACAACGTCTAATTCTACTTCTGTGAATTTCATTTTTTAGGTTTCTTCAACTTTTTAATGTCTTCTTCCAATTCTTTTAGGCTAGTTTCTTTTTCTATGACTTTTTGCCGTTGTTTAAATTTTTCATATTCTTCGCCTGATTTCTCCACAGCCTTTTTATGGCTTATTTTACCTGCGTGTGTTAAAAGTTCTCTACCGTTAAGTTGCAAAATACTATCCAATCTATTTGCCCAATCATCCATATACATTGGGGTTTGCTGTTGTGCCATTGTTTCTGCAAATGCTAAGTATTGTTCAACTAAAAGTCCTAATAATTTTAGTTCTTCTTCATCTAAGTAGTTTTTAGCAATGCTTACTTCTGCTTTTTTTATAGATACATTTTCCTTTTTGCCTGACTTTCCAGCAGACAGGTCATAAGATAGCATTCCCATCAAAGGCAAAGATGCATCTACACGCCTAAAAACCAATTCGGCAGCAGTTTGTTGACTAATAGCCCAAAGGAGTTTGTTCTGAACTAACTTGAAAAAGTCTGTTGTTCTTTCGCCCATCGGGTCATAATCTATGCTGGTGGTGTAAATGTCTTTTATTTTTTGGTAGAAGAATTTTTCCGATAAGCGTATTTCACGAATACGGTCTTGCAATTCGTTAAAATAATTCATTGAACTGCCCGACTTAAGACGGTCATCATTGAGCGTAAATCCTTTGATGATATATTCTTTTAAACGCTGTGTAGCCCATATACGGAATTGTGTACCTTGTGCCGATTTTACCCGATAACCAACCGAAATAATTACATCTAAATTGTATAAATTAACTTTGGATTCTTGAGTTTTTCCAGCAATAGCACCGTGTGAAGTGGTTGTTCGGAATTCCCGAACAACCACTTCTTTAATCAACTCGCCTTCTTCAAAAACATTTTTTATATGCTCACTAATAGTGGCTTTAGATTTTTGAAACAACTCTTGCATTTGCGCTTGGGTAAGCCAAACGGTTTCTTCATCCAACCGAACATCTAATTTGGTTTCTCCGTTTTCAGTTTGATAAATTATTATTTGAGATTTATTTTCTTCCATAGCGGTTGTATTGATTGTCTTTTGAAAAAAGTATTATTAGCTCGCCCATATTCACCATAATATTGGTTAAATTAACTAATTTGCTAACAAAGTTAACATTTGACACTTCTTTTGAGATATTGTTGTTATCAATCTTTGAAATATGTCATGTTCTGAAAATGGTTGACCATTTTAGGTTGATAACAATAATCTAAAAATAATTAAATAATCGGAACACTGATAAGTTTTTTCGAAAACGCTATTTGGGTTTAAAATTGTAATTTTTTAGATTATTACTAACCTTTATTTTATGATATACTTTCGTTTTAGCACCAACTCTGCTATTATTTTTAGAAATTATTATGGCGTGTTGCTTTTAGAAACTATTTAAAAATAATTTCCCATTAACATCCTTATCATTAAGTCTTAAGCAAATATCTTTATCTTCAATTAGATTAGGCATATCTTTTGGTAAATCAGAATCAATTAAAGTAACGATATATTGTAAATCATATTTTTCACAGAACTCTTTTACGATTTTGATATATCTAATTTTAATTCTATCATCCAACCCCTCCAACACTCCATCGTGGTATACAAACTTATAGAATGATTTATCTGAAAAATTAACTAGCAATGATAAGTCAAATGCAACACAAAGAAGTTTTTTATATGTTGTACCTTGTGATTCAGAAGTTTTTAATAAATCTGTTTTGTTTTGATAATCAGCGGTAAATTCAACATTTCCTTGATTATTTAATCTCAATGAAATTAAAGCATTAGTATCTATTATTTCTTTTATTATTGAATTGAAAATTTTATTAATCCTTGAATGCTTTCTTTCAGATAGTGATTCTTTTAAACTTGAAATATTATCTTCTATTATTTCTCGCTTTTCCTTAATGTCATTTTCTATAATTAAAGAACTATCAATTGCTTTAAGTTTATCTTTAATTCGTTCAATCTCAACTTCTAATCCAATTATTTTTTTCTGATACTCTTTAAACTTATAATAACTATCTTTTTGCGTTAGTAATGACAATAAATCACCTTTTCGATCTTCAATTTCTTTAATGTTTATGTTTAAATTAGAATATTCTTTTTTTAACTGGCTGAGAGTTTCTATAAGATATTTTTTGCGTTCAATGGTTAATGATTTTTGAAAATTAATTAAATCATTATATTCTTTTTTTAATTGTTCAGGATAATATAAATTTACTTCTTCAAACAAACTATTAATTGCTTTAGAGTCAACATCATCAATTATGTCAGATAATGATGATTCTATTTTGTTCATTTCATACGAAATCCTATATCTATCAGTGTTAAATGCTTGAAGTTTTAGATCTATCTCTTCAACAAGTTGCTTGTTTGTTTGAATGTCTTCTTTAAAAAAATTGAATTTATCTATTTGGGTTTTAATTTCAAAAAGTTCATTTTTTTTAATTTCAAAAAGTCCTTCGAGTCTATCCTTTTCTGAAGTGTCAATCTGTGCTTCTAATCTTAAAGTTTGTATTTTTTTCTTTAAGTCATCTATTTCTTCCTCAACTTCTAATTTTTCTAAAATTAGTTTCCCATTAAATCCGAGTAAATCAAAAACAAAAGGTTTCCAATCTTTGTGTTTTCCCTTAAATTTATTTAATTTAAAGACGTCTAAGTAATCTTGTTGACTTCTTAAAAAATAGGTTATTGATTTTCTATAATCCCAATTTGGTAAAATATTAAAATCTAAGTATTCATTTAATCTTACTTTTGCTTTTTTTAAGGTTAGCTCTTCCTCCCAATCAATGTCAAATTTAAAATCATCTAATTTAAAATCGTTTAGTTTAAAAAATATTTTTGTTGGGGTGTTTATGGAACGCTTTATTATCAAATATTTACCGCTATTTAATTTTAGTTCTCCATAAAATTCTTGACCAATAAAAATATTATTTCCTAGTAATTTATCTGTGTTTTTATCAAAACTTGATAAGAGTAAAAAATCGATAACTCTTATTAAAGAAGTTTTGCCCAAATTATGGGTGTCATCTTTTTTATCACTTTCTATGAATGCAACAATTGCATTGAATTTGTCATTAAACTCAATATTTTTAAAATTTTTATTAGAATAAATCTTACTAATTTTCATTCTTGTTACTTAATAGTTTTACAGCATCAATATTTTTTAAATATTCAACCTTACCAATTGCATATAAAAAAGTTAGGGCAAAATCAACATTGCTTTTTGCTTTAACTCCAATTTCATGAACTAACATTTCTTTTAAATCGTCATATTTAATTATTGTTTCTTTTGTCAGGAACGATAATATCTTTCCCGAAATATATATGACAGAAAATTTGATATTAGTATGTTTTGTCGGTGTTAGCATAAATTATTCATTAATTCCAATATCACAATTATAATACATATAATGAAGAAAAAGGCGAACCAAACTACGATTGCTTTTTAAATCTGGATTGGTTTCAATTATAAACTTGTATAAATAATTGAAAATTAAATCAAACTTATCAAATTCTTTTCTATGAATGATAATTTCTTCATTTATATCATCAATGGTGTTTTCATATTTGTTCAAATACTCCAGATTTATTGGATCCATTAGAAAAACCCTAATTTGATCTAAATAAATAAGATTTTTTTTAATAACATTGTTAAAATACTCTTTACTTAAGTTATTTAATTCATTTTTCTTCTCAATATCTCTTTTGGGCATTTTGGGCAAGTCCCCTTTTTTCTTATTTATTTTACTAAAAGAATTAATTATTTCTCTTAAGTCATTTTCATCAAAACTAAGAGGAAGTAGAAGTTTATTAAGATTTAAAGTTTTTGCAATAAATGGATACTGCTTTAGCCAAAGTTCAACTGTTTCTAATCCAATTAATCTGTTTTCAAATTCAGTTTTTTTATTAAAAATATCTTCTATTTTTGCATCCTGAATACCTGAAAGTTTTCTGTTCGTAAACAATAAATAATAATCGATCTTTTTATCAGCTTTTAATTTCTCTATAGCTGGAACAACACTTGTTTTTAAAATAGATTTAAAATCACTATCAGAACAGCTTGCATTAGCTCTATGACAAAGTTTTGCTTGAATTACGATTTTACCATTCCAAGGTTCAGATTTACTAGGGAAATTATTAGCTTTTCCATAAAATTTAGCATCTCGTCCTCCATCTTTTCCGTCAGAAAAAATTACAGTTCCTTTTCCTAAAATCTCACTACATATTAACGCTACAAGATTCTCAAATTCAGTGTCTGTTAAGTTTTCTAATGGATATTTCATATTGTAGGCAAAGATATTAAATTAAACCTTTTGTTTTGTTTCTTCTATTTTGTTTATAATGCCCCCTACCTCCTAATACCCCCATCCTCAATAAATTTCTTTAGCCAATTGTATCACAAATTCATCCGTTGTATCTATATTTACTTCATAAGTATTTACATCAACCAAAACTTCATTTATCCCATTAAGAATGTCCTCCCACAACAATTTTCATCACTTTTAAATTTAATTTAAAAAAATTAAATAGTTGAAATATAAAGAAAACCCTCATAAATTTAACCATTTTTGTGGGTTCTGTAGCAAAAGACCTATTGCTGTACGGTACTGTTTTTTCTTCACTGTTTTCCATTGTTTTATTTTTTATTATGAATACCATTAAACATTCAATAAGTATCACTATTCAGGTATCAACCACCAAAATGGTTTTGCCTTTGCTTTGTATAAAAACATATAATGCATAAATAATTTCATCCAATGTCCGGCGGTACCAACAACGCCAACGGTATCTTTAATATTTCTTCCCCATTTCGGGTATTTTTCCCAATCGGGAACAATTGGATTTACAGTCATTACTGCAGCTTGGCCTTTAAATAATCCGTAACCAGCCGACACAATACAAGCAGCGCCCATTTTTGCCATTGATGCTTTATGACGGTGTTCAGTTTTACCTGTTTTAATAGAATGAATTATATTTTGAGCAACTATTTTACCTATTACTCCTGAAGGCATTCCAGTTCGCGGAGGCGTTGGAAATATTTTAGTACCATTTGGGCTTTCCATAGGTTTGGACATTCCATGTGGTGGCGCAAAAGCGATACCTGCAGCATAGATGTTTTCGTATTTCATACTTTGATAGGTTGATGGCCAATCTTCTGCCTTCCAATCTTCATATTTTTTTGGACTATAATCGGCATCAACTTTCATCATTCCGTTGGCTACAAATACTTCTGGACTAATATCTACATTTTCTTTATTGTAAGCTTTCATTCCTGCACCAGCAAAACCAGGAATTAACATGGCGAAATCAAATTCTTTGGTGTGATATTCCCCGTTTAAATCTTCATAATAAGCCTTGCCTTTTTCAACTTTGGTGATTCCGGCTCTTTTAATCCAATTTACGCCGTATTCCTTTAAAATAGATTCTGTAAAAATTTTTGTTGGCGTGATATAGCCATTTCTTTTAATATAAGCACCTCCCATACCAAAATCGCCCAATTCATATTCGTTGGTAATCCACCATAAATCAGCCAAATGCATTAATTTTCTTTTTCTAATTTCAAAAGCTACATTCAAAATATATTCAAATGCCGCTCCTTGGCAAGTTGCCATTGGGTGACCTGTACCAATTAAAAAAGTTTGCTTTTCGCCATTTTCCATTTTCTTCAAAGACTCTTGAAGTTTTTGCCAAGAATGGGAAGCATGGTCATAAGTACAAACGGACTCTGTGAATTTATAGGGTCCCAAACCTTCAGTTGCTTCAAAATTAAGTTTTGGGCCTGTGGCATTAATGAGATAGTCAAAAGTGACTTTTTCTTCATTTCCTTTCTCTTTTTCTGAAACATATTTTATGGTAACAAATCCTTTTTCATTTTCGGCATCACCTTCAGGATGAATTGAAACCGCCAACGCTTGCTTGTAGATAACACCTAATTTTTTATAAACTGGAGTCAGTTCAAACTTGACCTGTTCTGGGGTCATTAAGCCAACGCCAACCCATATATTTGAGGGAATCCATTGGAAATTACTGTTGGGTGAAACCATAACTACTTCATGGTTTTTTTTAAGGTATCTGCTTAAATAAGAAACTGCAGTGTGGCCAGAAATTCCCGCCCCTAAAACAACAACTTTTGCCATAATTATTAATTTATTTATTAAATGCTATGCTCCAAACACCTCTTAAATCACCTTCTTTATATCCAGTAGCCTTATCGTTAGGATAAAGCGATTTGATGATTGAATCCGTTTTTATGGTAACTATTTCTCCAACTTTTCCATGGCAAACCAAACAATTGGCTTTAGCAATAATTGGTGCGTAAAAATGCTTGTTGTTATCGCTATCTATTTCAACAATGGGTTTAATCTCTTGCTTGCTGGAAATTAATTTATTGAAATTGTCAATAATTTCCAATTCTCTTTCAGTAGGTTTATTTTCTTGATTTCTTACTTTATCAGAAGTCCTTTTTACAGTAACATTGTATTTTTCAGACATTTGTTGTGTAATTGGCATCGCTTCAATATTACAAAAGGGGATGGCCTGTGCCGGACCACCAATTTTCATTTGTTCGATTAATTTTTCACTTAAAGCATTAAATGAGGCTTGGGCAATTTCCTTTCCTTTAACGGAATATTCTTGCTTTTCTTTATCTGTTAGCGCATTGTTGCAAGATGCAATTGCCATAAAAATCAGCACTACTAAAAAAAATTTCATAATTTCTATTTTACAGTTTCATAATTATTCTTTGTCCAATTTAAAATTCCACCGTCTAAATCATAAATTTTCTGAAAGCCAGATTCAGCAAGTTTCACTGAAGCTGATGAAGTTCTATTTCCCGATTTGCAATAAACAAATAGGGCTTCATCTTTTCCGTATTTAGAAAATTGTTCTAAAAAGGTTTTATCAAAATAGTTGATATTGATGGCGCCTTCAATATGGCCTTCACTAAATTCTTTTGGTGTTCTAATATCAATAATTGTGTGATTTATAGATTTCTCTTTAAATTCAGTTGGTGCAATAACTTTAATTGAATCGAATTTTGATTGTGAATTGGTATTGCAGCTTATGCCTAAAACAGCCACAAACAACAAAATAATCAGTTTTAACGTAGTATTCATATGTTTTTGATTTTTTTATAAAAGTAAAGTTACTTATAAATTTTGGAGGTAACGATAGTTACATCAATTTAATATTTATTTGTTGAATTATTTTTTATAACTTTGATATTGTAATCAATTTTAATCTACTACTATGAATATTTTTTCCTCCTTTTCAACATCTCTTGATGCTAAAACACAAAACGCCTATGGCTTAATAAGAATTTATTTAGGAATTGTATTGGTAATAAGAGGCTGGCTAATTTTATCCAACCCAGAATCTATACTGGATTTAGGTGTAAGTAGAGATTTGTTTGTTTGGGTTTCTTTTATTGGAATTGCGCATCTTGTTGGGGGTTTGCTTTTAGGTCTTGGCTTTTTGACAAGATTAGGTGCTCTTATTCAAATTCCTGTATTGTTTAGCGCTATCTTTTTTGTGCATGCGCATACAAAATTGATGATGGGCGGACAATCCATTGAGTTAGCCGCCTTGGTTTTATTTTTACTTTGTGTGTTTTTCATTTTTGGTGCTGGACCTTTATCAATTACAGAATTTATAGGAAACAAAAAAAAGTAAAAATTTTTATTCCATAAGCAAAAGATTGACACTGAATTTCTTGAAATAGTTTTAATTGAACTTTAAAACACCATATTAAAAAGAAAATTTACAATAGAATTGTTGGGCAAATATAATCGGTTAGTTTAACGCTGGTATCTTTAATATCATTAAAACCGACTCTTATATCCGTCACTTTTTTAACACAAATACACCAAGCGTAGGTGACGAGTTTATTTAAAGTTTTGCGTCTTTAAAAAATGACCTAAAATTTATAGATTAAAATATTTTATAACCTGTTTGGAAAATAAATATACAATTTTTTTAAGGCGTATTTATTTAAAATATTTTTGGTTTTTGAAACCAGTTTCCCCATAAACTTAAGTTAATTGATAGCTTATGAAAATTTTCCTGTATTAATCCTTTATTTGTTGTGCCTTCTTTTCCATAAGAATAATTTAAATTTATGGTAGGAGAAAACCTATTGTTGGAAGTTGGAAAACCTAAGCCTAAAGAAAAGCTATAAGTATCAATCTTTTGTTTGGATATGGTTAGATATCCAGTATCGTAATTTGCACCAGCTCTGTATTTTACTTTATTCCAATAACTGGTGAGTTCTGAGGAAGGTTTGTACTCAATGCCTATGCCATAAATAGATTGATCTCTGAAGGAAGAGCCATCATTTGTGCTATTTGTGTTGGCCCAATAATTTTTTCTAAAATCAGCATTTAACAAAAGATTTTTATTGATTTGTGAGCTTATTCCAACGCCAACTTTTAGGGGTAAATCAAAGTCATTAGCGTTTTGGGTAAACTGTTTTGAAATTACTGCGTTCGCTTTAGTTCCCACAGAAGCATCGGCAGCACGTAAGGTAGTTGGCAGATTAACTGTTGCACCAAAAGTTGTTTTTGTTCCCATTAAATTATTTAAGGAATATTGTACCCCAGCATTTAACCCAAGGCTGAAGTAAACACTTTTGTTGTTTAAATAAACTGTATTGGCTCCAAGTAAAATCCATTGTTCCTGACTTATTGACCCAAACAAACCGTCTATTTCCACACCTACTGAAAAATTATTTTTCAATTTGAATCCGCTACCCCAGAATATCTTATTTATACCACCTGAGCCAATAACATTCGTTAAATAATCGCCCACACCTCCCTCAATTGGTTGAACAATATCTATTTGATAATTGACTTTGCTGTAAGGGACTACCCCCAAACTCATACTCCAAAAATTATTTACTGGAAAAGCCATTGCCAAATGAGTGAAATTAAAATCATAATCCTGTTGGCT
>JBAZGP010000091.1:0-10677 GCA_041652835.1 Lutibacter sp.
AATATGGTTTTCTTTTCCGTCTTTTATCACATTTAAAAATAGCGCAGTTCCTGAAGCCTCAAAATTTTCTGCGAGTTGCTCATTTTCTTTTTTATCAATATTAACAATTTTAAAAGTGATTTTACCCGATTTTATTTCACTGGCAAAATAAGTTTCCAAAGTGTATTTTGTATTTGCTTCAATGGCTTTACAAGTCATACATCTGTTTGTTGAGTGAAAATCAATCACTTCAATGCTGTTTTCTTTTGCTTGTTTGGCAACAGTTTTATTTTGTGCATTTCCCGTACAGGAAAATAAAAACAGGCTTAAAATGATGACTGATAAAATGCTAAAGTTTTTCATATTTATAGAGTTTAATGGTTATAAAATTAGGTTAAATAAATATCCGGAAATGATAAAACATAGCGTAATCACCCCAAAGAAAATTCCGATTAATTTAAGGGTCATCACTTTTTTAAGAAGTGTGGCTTCAGGAATAGAAAGTCCAACAGTTGCCATCATAAAAGCAATGGCTGTACCCAAAGGAATTCCTTTCGCAACAAAAACTTGAATAACAGGAACAATACCGGCGGCATTCGCGTACATAGGAACTCCTGCAATAACCGCAATTGGAACTGTCCACCAAGCGCCGCTGCCCAAATATTTGGCGAAGAAATTTTCAGGAACATAACCGTGCATTGCAGCTCCAATACCCACACCAATAATAATATACAACAAAACCCCTTTTACAATATCCCAGGCATTTTTGGTAATTTCGGGCAAACGCTGTTTAAAAGTCCTTTTAACTCCTTCATATTCTGCATTCGACTGTTGTGCATTTGCCAAAATGTTTTTCACCCAATCAGTCAAAAGCGGCTCTAAATTGAATTTTCCCAATAACCAACCGCCAATAGTCCCCAGCAAAATACCAGAAATAGCATAGATTAAGGTAATTTTTATGCCAAACATCCCCAAAAACATGGCTATTGCAACTTCATTTACCAAAGGTGAAGTAATTAAAAAAGAAAAAGTGACACCCAAAGGAATTCCGCCGTGAACAAAACCTATAAAAAGAGGAACAGATGAACACGAACAAAATGGTGTAATCGCCCCAAATACCGAGGCGAAGAAATATTCCAGTCCGTATAGTTTTTTGCGATTGAGATAGTTTTTTAGTTTTTCAACAGGAAAGTACGTATTTACAATACCCATTAAAAAAACAATTACAAATAGCAGGATTAATATCTTGATGGTATCGTAAACAAAAAAATTGAGAGATTTCCCTAAATGTGTTTCCGCACCAATGCTAAACACGCTGTAAATTAACCAATCTGCCAATTTTTGAACCCAATCAAACATACTCGATTATTTAGCAACAATTACTGTCAGAGCAACCACAATCGGCGATATTTGAATCCGTTTTTGGTGAACTTTCCCTTAATAGCGAAATAATTTCAGCTTTTGAATGAACGCGTCCTCTAGTTTTAATTTCATTATTTATCACAACGGCAGGCGTTGACATCACGTTGTATTTCATAATTTCCATAATATCTTCCACCTTTTCAATAGTGGCATCAATATTATTTTCGCTAACCACTTCTTGTACAACAGCGGTGGTTTGTTTGCATTTTGGACAACCTGTCCCCAGAATTTTTATGACTATACTCATGGTTTAAATTTTAATTTATTTCTTGTAAAAACTGTATTTAAATATTATTTTGGGCGTTACCCGCCAGCTGGCGGGTCGGGCTTTCGGCACTCGCTTTTTTTGCTGAAATACGCAAAAAATAGCTCAAACAAATGCCTCAATCCCTAACGCGGGTCGTTATCAAAACAAAACTTAATTTCATTCAAATGAATCACTATTATTTTTTAGAACTCAGTGAAAAATATCATTCGAAAAAACTTTGAAACAGTGCTTTTGCTGTTTCCCAGTTTTCTTTATTGATGCAATATTTTATTTTTGGCGGATTTAATTCCCCTTGAATCAAACCTGCATTTTTTAATTCTTTTAAATGTTGGGAAATGGTTGATTGTGCCAATGGAAATATATCCACCAAATCACCCGTATAACAGCACGATTGGTTTTCTAAATGTTTTAAAATAGCAATACGAGTAGGATGACCCAATGCTTTGGCAAAGCGTGCCAATTGCTCAGTATCTTCTTTATAGATTATATTTTCTAAAGTTCTTTTCATCTCTTATCGCAAATGTACGATTGATAATTACAAACAATAATGACGATTGTCATATTTAGCAATTTTTTTAGATAAAATATTTCTTTTTCAACCAAAAAGAAACCCTTACCAATAAAATTAAGGCAGGCACTTCCACCAAAGGGCCAACTACCCCTGCAAATGCCTGTCCTGAGTTTAACCCGAAAACTGCAATAGCTACAGCAATTGCCAATTCAAAATTGTTTCCTGCAGCCGTAAAAGCAACGGAGGCAGTTTTATCGTAAGTGGCGCCCATGGCTTTGGTAACAAAGAAACCGATAAGAAACATGATGGTAAAATAAATTAATAAAGGCACAGCAATGATCAGTACATCCATAGGTATTTCAACAATCAATTCACCTTTTAAGGAAAACATCACCACAATGGTAAACAGCAAAGCAATTAAAGTAAGTGGAGAAATGGTTGGAATAAATTTTTTGTTATACCAATCTTCTCCTTTTAATTTCCCCAAAATCAACCGACTCAAAATACCCAAAACAAAAGGAATTCCTAAATAAATAGCCACACTTTCTGCAATAGTTGCAATGGAAATATCAACAATAGCGCCTTCAAAACCAAAATAGGGTGGAAGTATAGTTATAAATAACCATGCATAAAAACTATAGGCAAATACCTGAAAAACACTATTTAAGGCCACCAAACCGGCTCCGTATTCACTGCTTCCTTCAGCCAAATCATTCCAAACCAAAACCATAGCAATGCAACGCGCCAAGCCAATTAAAATTAAACCCACCATATATTCCGGGTAATCCCGTAAAAATGTAATCGCCAATACAAACATTAAAATTGGACCGATAATCCAGTTTAGAATTAAAGAAATGGAAAGAATTTTTACATTTTGAAATACTTTTGGCAATAGCGCGTAATTCACTTTTGCCAGTGGTGGATACATCATTACAATTAAACCAATGGCAATCGGAATATTGGTGGTGCCACTGCTAAAAGAATTAATTAATACTGGAAATGAAGGAACAAAATAGCCAATTCCTACACCAATAGCCATAGCGATAAATATCCATAAGGTTAAATAACTGTCGAGAAAGCTTAATTTTTTCATGATAAATCGTGTAAATGTTTAATCGTTTAACTGTGTAACTTTTTATTTGTTAAAATGTCTGAAAGTCGAAAATTGTTTATTTTCATAAACTTTGCCTCTATTCTTTAATCAGCTAATTACCTAATTGTTTTACTTCTAACTTTCGACTTCCGACTTTTGACTTCCGACTTCCGACTTCTGACTTCTGACTCTCTAACCTCTAACCCCTAATTGAACTTCCCTAATTAGTGCTGACTGGTTTTAACTAAATTTCAACGTTCTGTTTTTTCATCATTTTTGCGAAAAAGGCAAAAATGTCGCCAAAACCATATTAATTTTTATTTTCTACCCGGTGTTTAAACACCAGACTACAAACATTTTACCCCTCTGGGGTATTTTTAAAAAAATAAACCAATATTATATTAAAACTACCTTTGCTCAATGAACTTCATACTTAAACTTCTGACTTCTGACTTCTGACTTCTGACTTCTGACTAATCTCTAACCTCTAATATTTAATATCTAATATCTCACTTTTTCCTTTTGAACTTTTCTCTACTCCTTAATTAACTAATTGACTAATTTGTGAGAAAACATAAAACACTTCAGTTGCAATTTCATGGCTTTTTTCTCTATACTTTTCTGCCTGAGTTGGCGTGTTGTCAAATTCTTTTGGGTCATTGTATTTCACAGAAATTCGTTTTTCCGCTCCGGGAATAAACGGACAATTGGCATCAGCTTGTGAACAGGTCATTATTGCTGCAAATTCACTTTTCGGGTTGAAAGGATGGTCAAAAGATTTTGAAAAACCTACAATCGGATGTTCGTTTTCTGCGTATTTAATAGAATATACTGGGTTTTTATCTTCTGATAAGGTTACAATTTCAAAACCTACTTGCTCCAATGTTTTTGCAACCATAGGAAATAATGCTGTGGCTTCTGTTCCGCCCGAATAACAATAAACATTTGTAATATTGTAAAAATGAGCGGCTGTTTGTGCCCAAACCTGTGCCAAATGACTTCTGCGCGAATTGTGCGTGCAAATAAAATTAAGATTTACATTTTTCTTTGCGTTTAGCTTAGATTGAATATAGTCTATTAACGGTTGCAACGTTATTTTACGTTCATTGGAAATAGCTT
Source organism: Lutibacter sp. (assembly GCA_041652835.1). Lineage (GTDB taxonomy): Bacteria > Bacteroidota > Bacteroidia > Flavobacteriales > Flavobacteriaceae > Lutibacter. The sequence goes on from JBAZGP010000091.1 coordinate 4,393, forward strand.
CTGGTTTTAGGGAAGCAGTGGTATTTGCAATTTGTTGGAATAACATTTTTTGTTTTAATTGAGATTCCTGATTAACAACAACCATTTAACGGTTTGCAATTACTCGGTTTACGGGCAAATACGGTGATACTAAATATTCCAACATTTGAATTTTTAAATAAGCCCAAGGCTTTTTCATCCAAATAATTTTTTAAAATATCGTCAGGAATGAAGATAGATTTTTCTTTTTGAATTTTAATATCTTCAAAACCACTTTCTTTAATCAAAGCTAAGTAGGCCTCTTTTTGAATGGCCCCAGAAACACATCCAGCGTACATTTCTGCAGCTTGTTTAAGGGAAAGCGGTAAATCTCCAACTAAAACCACATCTGAAATGCTAAAATGTCCGCCGGGTTTCAATACCCGAATTATTTCTTGAAATACTCCTTTTTTATTGGGAACCAAATTAAGCACACAGTTGCTTACAACAACATCTGCTGCATTGGAAGTCATTGGCAGTTTTTCAATATCTCCAAGTCTAAATTCCACATTATTAAATCCTCTTTTTTCAGCATTTTCACGAGCTTTCTCTATCATAATAGGAGTAAAGTCAACGCCTATTACTTTTCCTTTTTCACCTGTTTGGACTCTGGCAACAAAGCAATCGTTGCCTGCGCCACTGCCTAAATCCAATACGGTATCACCCTCTTTAATTAAAGCGAATTCTGTTGGAAGTCCGCAACCCAAACCCAAATCTGCCTCCGGATTGTAACCTTCTATGGTTTCGTAACTATCGCTCATAATATTGTAAACTTCTGTGGAACATCCGCCAGCGCCACAGCATGAAGCCTTATTTTCATGCTGATCTTGCAAAGCAATTTCACTATATTTTTGTTTTACCAAATCTTTTAATTCTTTATCTGTTTGCATCTTAAATTGGTTTTATTGTAAAATAATAGATTATTAAATGGAGCATTTTAGCAACACTTAGTTTTAAGGTTAGAATTTAGATTTAAAAATTCCATAAAAAGTAACTTTGAAGTCACCCAAACTTCTTCATTTATGCAATAGCAAACGCTTGTACCTTCAATATTTCCTTTGATTAATCCTAAATTTTTAAGTTCTTTTAGGTGCTGTGAAATGGTGGGTTGTGCCAATCCAATTTCCTCAACCAAATCACCACAAATACAAGCATCTAATTTAAAAAGTTGTTGTAAAATAGCCACTCTTGCAGGATGAGCAAATGCTTTTGCAATGGCTGCTATTTGATTTTGTTCAGCAGAAAATATTTCAGATTTTGTAATTCCCATATTGCGCTATTAGTTTATTGCAATATTACGATTAATATATAAAAATTTAAAAAAAAATATAATTTTTTTTGAATTGTAAATTCGCATAATACTTTATTCTCTATAATTTAAGTAAACAATTTTCCAAGAGTGTAAACAAAATGCTTTTTTTATTGACAATTTCAACTATTTGTTGTAAAATTATTGAATAATTTAAACGGCAGACAAATGGTTTTGCCACTATTCTTTTTTTTTAAATAAATTTATTATGAATACCTACATTATGAAAAAAAATTGTGCGCTTTTTTTAATTGCTTTGTTTTTTGTAACTCCCATACTTTTTGCACAACAAAAAGAAGCATTTATTGAAAATGTATTAAAAGAGACTTATGAAAATTCCCAATTAGAGCAACTTGGTTATGAACTTTTGGATGAAATCGGACCTCGTTTGGTTGGTTCTTCAAAAATGAAAACAGCACATGATTGGGCAGTTGTAAAATTTAATAGTTGGGGAATAGCTGCTTCAAATCAGCAATTTGGTGAATGGCGAGGCTGGGATCGAGGCATTTCTCATATTGATTTGGTTGAACCTCGAATAAAATCATTGGAAGGAACGCAATTGGCCTGGAGTGCTGCAACTCCTAAAAATGGAATAACTGCGGAAGTCATCACGCTTCCAAGCAGCATAAAAGACGCCATTAGTTTTGCAAAATGGCTGCCCGCAACAAAAGGAAAATTTGTTTTGGTTTCCATGCCTCAAATAACGGGAAGACCTGATTATAACTGGAAAGAATTTGCCACACCTGAATCCTTTGAAAAAATGAAGGAAGAAAGAAGCGCACAAATAGAGGTTTGGAACGAAAGTTTAAAAAATAGCGGTTACAGTAGTAAAAATCTGGATGAAGCGCTTGAAAAATCTGGTGCTGTTGGAATTGTTCAATCCAATTGGTCTGGTGGATTTGGCGTAAATAAAATATTTGGTGCAAGAACCAAAAAAATTCCCACAGTTGACTTGTCTTTGGAAGATTATGGTTTGGTATACCGACTTGTAAAAAACGGTAAAAAACCAAAGATTAGAGTAGTGACAGCATCTACAGAATTGGGTATTGTACCAACTTTTAATACTATTGCCCGTATAGAGGGTGTAGAAAAACCGGAAGAATATATTATACTTTCAGCCCATTTTGATTCTTGGGATGGCGGAAGTGGTGCAACGGATAATGGCACAGGAACTATAACTATGATGGAAGTTGCGCGATTGTTGAAAATGTATTATCCCAATCCTAAAAGAACTATTATTATTGGTTTATGGGGAAGTGAAGAGCAGGGTTTAAATGGGTCTAGGGCGTTTGTTCACGACAATCCTGCTAGCATAGAAAATGTGCAGGTGGTTTTTAATCAGGACAATGGCACGGGAAGGGTGAGTAGTATCAATGGTCAGGGATTTCTGAATTCTTATGATTATTTAGGTCGTTGGTTGGCTGATGTGCCTGAAAGCATACGTAAATACATAGTTACCTCTTTTCCGGGAACACCATCTGGTGGCGGTTCAGACCACTCTTCTTTCGTGTCAAATGCTGTTCCTGCGTTTATGATGAGTTCACTAAATTGGTCTTATTTTAATTATACATGGCATACCAATAAAGATACTTATGATAAAATTGTGTTTGACGATTTAAAAAATAACGTTGCGCTTATTGCTATTATGACCTATTTGGCAAGTGAAGATGAAGAGAAAACTTCCAGAGAAAAAATTAATTTACCAATTAATTCAGAAGCTGGAAAACAAATGGAATGGCCAATTCCCAAAGATGGAATCAGACGGGGCGGATTAGATTAATATATTTATTTTTAAATTTAATAAAAAAGATGACAGCCATTTCTGACTGTCATCCTTTACATTAACTAACCAAAAGGGTTTTTATTCTTTTGCTTCTTTCATTTCTTCATTCTTTGCACCCATTCTGTTAAATGTTAACATTGGAGCAAATTTTAATTTTAAACCAGCAATTTTTCTGTTGTCTGGAGAAGTAAGTCCTTCCTTCTCAACAGTATTTTTTCTGCTGTCAAGTGCTTCATACAATAATTTTACTTCATCCCAATCTTCACGAGAATAATTGTCTTTATTTTTTTCTGCAGCATCTACAAAGTTTTGATAAACAGCAAGAATATTGTCTTTGTTTACCCAACTAAAATTCATATCATCACCAATTTTTCCTTCTCCAAATAAAGCGTTTCTCAAAGTTTGTTTTGAGTTTGCAGCAGCTTCAGCTTGCATATCAGCTTCCATTTGAGCTTTTAAGGCTTCAAATTTCGCTTTGCTTGCATCGATTCTTTCCTGTGCTTTTTCTTTTTCTTTTACAACGTCTAACGCAGACTCTGCCTCAGAAACTCTTATTTGATAAGAATCATTAATAGCTTGCCAGTTTGTTTTTACTTGTGCTGCTTCAACATTGCTTATTGAATCTACATACACTACATAGGTATCAACTGATTTCTCAGCTTGCGTTACTTTTTCGTCTTTACAAGATGTAAAAACTAAGGAGACTAACGCCAATCCTAAAAATAAATTACTTTTTTTCATTTTGGTTCATTTAATATTAATTGATTTATTATTTTACAAAGTTACACACTAAGGTATATAATTTGTTACACAATTACAAGAATAACTTACATTATTCATACCTTTTTGAGTTACAATTTTTTTAAGTTTGGCTTTTTTAGACCTTTATATTGAAGATTAAGTGATTTTCAATCATAAAGACATTATTTGGCTAAGAAGAATTTTTTGTTATAGAATTTTTTTATAGGTAGTATGTACTTGTTTCTATAAATATTTTTAGGATAATTTGCCAAATTAGACATAAAAAAACGGTTTAGTGAACACTAAACCGTTAATCTCTAATTACATAATTTTGTAGCGTGATGCAGAATTGAACTGCAGACCTCCGGGTTATGAATCCGACGCTCTAACCAACTGAGCTACCACGCCATTTATTAAGGGTGCAAATATAAAAAAATTAACTTGTGTAAAACAAAATTATCTGGTTAATTTTTAAAATATAATTTTTTTTAAAAGGAATATTTATATATATTGTGCTTTTTAAAAAGAGACTATGATTACTAAAGTAAAATTTGAAATGGAATTTCCCATACAGGCTTCACCTCGCATGTTATACCAATATTTTGGTTCACCTTCTGGTCTTTCAGAATGGTTTGCAGATAATGTTAATTCAAGAGGTGAAATATATACCTTTATGTGGAATGGATCAAAAGAACAAGCCAAAGTACTTCAGGAACGCCCCGATGAAAAAATTAAATTTAAATGGCTTAATGATGGTGAGGATAAAACGTTCTTCGAGTTTAAGATTGAAGTGGATGAAATCACTAAAGATGTTTCCTTAATTATTACTGATTTTGCTGATGAAGATGAAGTTGAAGATGCTAAAATGTTTTGGGAAAGTCAGATTGAAGAGCTTAAACGCACTATTGGCGCATAAAATATAAATGATTTAGAAAAAAACCTTGAAGATATTCAAGGTTTTTTTATGTAGTTTTGTCTGTAAATATTTATTACATGATTAATTTTAATGGCCACATACTTGATGAATCAAAAGCAATATTATACTCAAATAATAGGGCTTTTAAATATGGAGATGCCTTATTTGAAACCTTAAAAATAACTGATTCAAAAATAAATTTTTTAGAAGATCACTATTTTAGGTTAATGGCTTCAATGAGAATGTTACGTATGGAGATTCCATTGAATTTTACCATGGAATTTCTTGAAAGTGAATTGCTCAAAACAATGCACCAAAATAAATTGGAAAACGCAAGAGTGCGGCTTACGGTTTTTAGAAAAGCAGGCGGTCTTTACAATCCGATAAGCAACCAAATTGAATATGTTATTGAAGCTTCACCGTTGAACAGTTTGGTAAAAGAGACTTATTCTGCAGATTTGTTTAAGGATTATTATCTTAATTCCGATTTGCTGTCAACCATTAAAACAACAAATAAAATAATCAATGTCCTGGCCAGTATTTATGCTTCGGAAAATGGTTTCGACAATTGTATTTTAGTCAATGAAAGAAAATTCGTTGTGGAAGCAATAAACGGAAACATTTTTATTGTGAAAGGCAATGCAATTAAAACACCACCTATTACAGATGGTTGCATAAAAGGAATTATAAGAAAAAAGATACTGGAAATCGTTTCAAAAAGAGATGATTATACCATTGAAGAAGTTGCAATTTCGCCTTTTGAACTGCAAAAAGTCGATGAAATTTTTATCACAAACAGTATTGTTGGTATTCAGCCTATAACGCAATATAAAAAATATAGTTTTAATACTAAAGTTTCCAAAGAATTGACTTTAGCTTTAAATAAGTGTTATTAATCAGTATGATAATGATCTGTAATACAAAGCTTTAAATTTAACCGTAATGTACGCTAAGGAAATTGCAATGTACGCAATGTGTTGTAAATCAACTATAATCAATATTGCGACCTTTGCTTTTTCTTTGCGACCCTTGCGGTAAAAAAATAAGAGTCTAACAATCAATTAGTTTTAAAATATTAATATATTGATTAGTTACAAATAAGTTAATTTAGGGAAGGATTTTTAGGTGCATTTGCCCAAATTTGGTATTCGCCTCCAAATTCCATCAATTGATTTTTCCACAAAGTATCACTTTTTACCTGCAATAAATTTGGATATTTATTTTCTGTAACTACCCAAGAAGACTCACTCAATTCTTCCTTTAATTGATCTACAGACCAACCGGAATAGCCCAAGAAAAAACGAATGTCAGAAGCTTTCAGAAGATTATTGTTTAACAAATAGGTTAGCGTTTCAAAATCGCCACCCCAATAAATATTTTTGTCTATTTTAACACTATTGGGAATTAAATTTGGTGAATTATGAATAAAATAAAGGTTTTCCTGTGCTACGGGACCGCCATTATATATTATGAAATCACATTTTATTTCAGGAATTATATCATTCAGCACAAATCTCG
>JBAZGP010000092.1:0-10575 GCA_041652835.1 Lutibacter sp.
CTCTTTTAGAAGTAATCAAAGCTGATTATTTAAAAGGAAAAATATTAGTTTTAAAACACAACTTTCTATACCCTAAGTTGGTAGCCCAGTTTTAAATAAATTCTATTGAAAATAGCGTTTTATTTTATCTTTTATATTGCCACTTACCCTTAAAATATACAGTTTTGGCAATTTTATAGCTGCTATTTTTCTTATTTTAGTCAATAAGCCATTAGCGGACAATGTGTTAGATATTTTTTAAGAAATAGTTATTTATTATTTTCAACAATATAATTCATCATTTTTATAATTAAATGCACCCTGTCTACGCCACCAACATTGTGTTCATGCATTGGATACGTAAAAAAATCGAGTTGAACTTTATTTTTCACGGCTTCCTGCAATAAAGTCATACTGTGTTGCGGAACTACAGTTGGATCAATACTGCCAATAATCAATAACAATTTACCTTGCAAATTAGAAATGTAGTTGTGAACTCTTGCTTTTTTATAACCTTCAGGGTTTTCCTGTGGCATATCCATATAACGTTCACCGTACATCACTTCGTAGTATTTCCAGTCAGTTACCGGTCCGCCGGCAACAGCAGTGGTAAAAACACCAGGATGGCGCAACATTAAACTGGTTGTCATAAATCCGCCATAGCTCCAACCGTTAATTGCAATCCTGTTGCTGTCAACAAAACTCAGCGATTTTAAATAATCTATTCCCATAAGTTGATCTTCAATTTCGACATCACCTAAATGTCTGTGAATCACACTTTCAAAAGCAAAACCCCTATTTTCGGAGCCTCTGTTGTCTAAAGTAAAAATAATATAATTTTCTAAAGAAGAAAAAGCAACCATCCATAAATTTGAACCTGCTAACCAGGAATTCGTTACCAATTGTGCGTGTGGACCACCATAAACATATACCAAAACAGGATATTTTTTAGTGGCATCAAAATTGGCAGGTTTTGTGATTTTAGCATACAAATCGGTGCCATCATTTCCTTTCAATTTCAGCAATTCTGTGGTGCCTAATTTGTAATCTTTCACCGGATTTTCAGCTGTGAATATGGAAGTAGAATTTCCTTTTGTAGTGGAAATGATTTCAATATTGGTTGGAATTGTTAAACTGCTGTAACTGTCAATTAAATAATCTCCGTTTGTGCTTAATTGTGTATTGTGCGTTCCGTTTACGCTGGTAAGTTTAGAAAATTTTCCAGTTTTTAAATTCACTTTAAAAGTATGGGTTTCTCTTGGATCAACACCTGTTCCTGTAATAAAAACATGTTGTACTTTCTTGTCAAAACCTAAAATACTTTCAACAACCCAATTAAATTTTGTGACTTGTTTTACCAATTTTCCATCGGTGGTATATTGGTACAGGTTTGGAAATCCGTCACGCTCGCTGAACCATAAAAAGTTGGTGTTGCTATTGGGTAAAAACACGGCATCGTGCTCAGGTTCTGTCCATTTTTCATTTGTTTCTTCAAATAAAGTGTTTGCTTTTTTTCCTGTTTCAATACTGTATCTATTGTACCAAACGTGATTTTGTCCCCTATTTATTTCAGCAACCAATACATACTTTTCATCAGGAGCCCAAGATAAATTAGTCAAATAATGCTCATCCGAGGTGTCAATATCAAGATAAACGGTTTGTTGTGAATTCAAATTAAAAATACCAATTTTAGCAATTTCACTTCCTTGCCCAGCCATTGGATATTTAATATTTTTTAGCGAAGCAGGATAAGTGGTAATATCAACCAAAGGGTAATTGGTAACATTGCTTTCATCTTTTTGGTAAAATGCCAAGTAATTTCCTTCAGGACTCCAAAAAGTTCCTTTTACAATACCAAATTCACTTCTGTGAATGGCTTGTCCGGAAACTATATTTTTATCCTCAATACTGGTCACGGCAATTTTTGGATTTGCCGTTGTTCCTATATACAAGTTGTTTTCTAAAGTATAGGCAATTGCTTTTGCTTTGGAATTGTATTCCGTGTTTTCTGCAGCTTCTTCATAAGATACAGAGGTGCTTTTTGATTGGGTACTATAATTATAAGTTTCAATAGAGTTTTTATCGGTAAAGACCAGTTCGTTGCTTGAAATTTCCATTAAACGCGGAAGTCGTTTTAATTCTGGATAACTATTTTGAAGTTCCTCCAATGAAATATTTTTAACGATTTTGTTTGAAACAGCATCGGTAAAAAGCAAAGCATTGTCTTTTTGATAGATATAAGTATTGGAGTTGCTTACCCATTTTAATTGAGTTAATGTAGCAGGATTCAATCCTTTTTGATAGCCTAAAACAGCGTCTTCAAGACTTAAGGTTTTTTGTTGTGAAAATCCTAAAACAAAAGAGCATATAAACAGAAATGAAATTAATTTTTTCATAAAGAGAAATGTTTTTTTTATAAATGAACGCTAAAAGTAGGAATAAATATTTTTTTACTGACTGACACTTATCAGTTTTACTAAAAATGTATACGAGCCATTATGGGAAAATGATCTGAAAACTTTACGTCATAAGTCTTAAAATTATTGACTTCAATTCTTTTATCGGTTAAAATATAGTCGATACGAACAGGCAATTTATAATCGAAAGTTCTTCCAAAACCTTTGCCGGCAATTTCAAAAGTATCATTTTTACCGTTTTTTAACTGATGGTAAATCCAAGAAAAAGCAGTATTGTTGAAATCTCCACAAACAATGGATTTAAGATGAGTTTTTTGAATATGATCTGTTATTAAAATGGTTTGATTTGCTTGTACACTAAATGCTCTTTGCACTCTGATTTTAAATTTTTCTGAATTTTCCTGTGTAAAATAATCGTCTTTTGGATTTAAATTCAGGCTTTCTAAATGAATATTATATACGCGAATAGTGTCATTGTCTTTAACAATATCGGCAAAAATGGCATTGTTCCCAGTATTGGAAAAATTTAAGGAACCTGAATTGATGATTTTAAATTTTGAAAAAATGGCATGTCCAAAACGGTTGTTTTTATTGCTTATTTTTATGTACTCATAAGGATAGTTTAAGCCTTTTTTTAGGGATGGGTGAAATTCCTGAATGCATAAAATATCCGGTGCTTCCAAATTGATAAAATCGTATATTTTTTCATCTATATTTTTCTCATCAATCCATTTATAAAGGTTAAACATCCGCACGTTATAACTCATAATTTTTACGTCGTCGGTCAATAAAACTTTCTTTTCTTTAAAAGCATAAAATTTTGTAATGTACTGATATCCAATAGCGATAACAAGAATAGAAAGGATAAATTGTTTTTTTAGTCGGATAATCCAATAAAGTGCAAATGCACTGTTTATAAGAATTAAAAGCGGTATTGTTAAACTTATTAATGAAAAAAGAGAAATAGTATTTGGGGAAATATAATAACTAAGATATGATAAAAGCAGCAATGTTGCGAAAAGCGAATTCAGGATAAAAATAAATTTATCGATAAGGGCTAATTTTTTCATCTGTTTATATTTTATTTTTTATTGGTACAGATGCTGTTCGCTATTAATGATTTCTGTGTGTATCAAAATTTGTAATGCTCGTTTCATCTGTTTATATTTTATTTTTTATTGGTACAGATGCTGTTCGCTATTAATGATTTCTGTGTGTATCAAAATTTGTAATGCTCGTTTCATAGTTTATTCTTTTCCAGACCTGAATAGAAAGTCTTTTTCTTCTTGGGACAAACTTTCGTATCCCGATTTGCTTATTTTGTCTAAGATATCATTAATTTTTCGTTGTTTGCTTTTTGAAACTTCTTCATCAGCACTTTTTTTACCAGATTTATAAACAGTTTTTAGTGGACTGGTTTTTTTTACTTTGAAGGCATTTGCAAAAAAATCCATAAAGTTTTCAAACCATTTCCCTACATCATTTCCTTTTTCCATTTGTTTTGCATAAATAAATCCAAAAACAGCACCTCCCAAATGGGCAATTGCTGCACCTTGTTCGGCAGTTGCCAATTGCAAGATACTTAAAACAACCCAAATTGCCGCCAAAATCCATAATTCTACGCTGCCGATAAAACGTAATTGGATTGCATAACGAGGTATTTTTGTTGCCAAGGCCACGAAAATAGCACTTACTGCTGCTGATGCGCCGCCAAGTGGCGCTCCAACTTTATTGGTGAAATAATAATTTAATAAAAAGGAGATTGCACCGGCAATTATTCCCGAAAAGTAACAGTTTAAAAATTGTTTTTTGCTATAAAAATCTAAAAACAAATTCCCGATATAATATAAAACCAACAAATTGGACAATACATGCAACAACCTTTCATGAATAAAAGCATAGGTTACCAGCGTCCATGGTTTGGATAAAAATTCTTCAAAACTTGATGGCAATGCCAACCATTGAAGACTGAATGTAGTAAATAAAACAGTAAGCAAGAAGAAAAATACATTGAGGTATATTATTTTTTCAACGCCATTTGCGTTGCGGTAAGCTTGTTTTATGTCGTTTAAAATTGTCAATTTAGTCCCATCGTTTAAATTGGTTATGTTTCCAGTACCAAGCAATTATGAATCCTATTAAAGCGCCACCGACGTGGGCAAAATGGGCTATGTTTCCAATAGAATATTTGGTGAATCCAAAGAATAAATCACCCAAAATAATAACGGGAATAAAATATTTTGCAGCAATAGGCACTGGGAAGAATATCAATGCCAATTTTGCGTTCGGGAATGACAAACCAAATGCTACCAAAACTCCATAAACTGCGCCCGAAGCACCAATAGCGGGTGTATGATACGTTGCATAAAACTCGGATAGGTCTGCGCTGGAGATTGAATCTAAAATTTGAGGACTGTAACTCCCTGTATTCAAAATATTTTGAATATCAGTACCCGATAAACCAATGCTCACCAATTTGTCAAAGACAGAATTAAATTGGTAATAATTCACCAAAGTATAAATTAAACCTGCACCCAAACCTGCCGAAAGATAGAAAAAAATAAATTTATTTCTTCCCCACATTTGCTCTAATGGCGTTCCAAATGCCCATAAACCATACATATTAAATAAAATATGGGCAAATCCACCGTGCATAAACATATGCGTTAAAAACTGCCAAAAACCAAAATGAGGGTTTTCGGGAAAATACAAAGCAAACAAGCTTTGTAAATTTAAGTTAGGCATTAATAGCGGTGCAATAAATAATATAATATTTATAATGATGATATGCTTAACGGCTTCTGTTATTCTTCCCATAATTTTGTTGGTCAACAGTTGTTAGTTGTTGAATTTTTTATCAATTTCATCTATATTTACCGTGATAAAAGTCCTTTTTCCAAAAGGCGAGCTATCTGGTTGTTTGCACAAAAATAGTTTATTTACAATATCTTCTTGCTCTTTTAAGTCAAGTTTCGTTCCTGTTTTTATAGCCAAACTTTTCGACAGACTTTTTGCCATTATATCAAGTTGGCTAAAACTTGTGTTTGGAATGTCATTTTTAATGTCTTCCAATAATTGTTCAATAATTGAGGTAATTTGGCTTTCAATAATAGTTACCGGCATTCCCATAACTAAAATGGTATCGTTTAAAATTTCACCAAACAAAAATCCGATACTTTCCAAATCGTCTCTTATTTCCTTAATCAATGCAATATCCGCGGTATTGAACGATAGGGTTAAAGGAAATAACAATTGCTGACTCATGGCTTCTTTAACGGTAATATTTTCTAAAAATTCTTCGTATAAAATTCGTTGGTGTGCCAATTGCTGATTGATATAAACAATGCCTGATTTGATACTGCTGACGATATATTTTTTATGAACCTGATATGTTTTGCTGTTCGATTTTTCTTCTGAAAATAAACCAGAATCTGTTATTTCCGATTTAAAATCGATGTTGGTACTGTTGAGGCCATTATACAAACTTTCCCATTCCATATTTTTTTCTCTCTTGTAGGGAAATTGAATGGATTTTTGTGATTCTGAGGTGAACGGATTAAAATCAGGATCGACAGTTATTCTTGGAATTGGAGAATTTTTATCTTTTAAATTGTAAGGAATGTCAAGTGTTGCATCACGCTCAAAATCCAGAATAGGAGCAACGTTGTATTGGCCTAAACTGTGTTTTACGGCAGCGCGCAAAATAGCATAAAGCGTTTTTTCATCGTCGAACTTTATTTCTGTTTTGGTTGGGTGAATGTTAATATCGATGCTGTTTGTTGGCACGGTGAGGTACAAAAAGTAGGTGGGATAATGACCGCCTGACAATAAATTTTCGAAAGCACTTGAAACAGCATGATTTAAATAGGCATTTTTTATAAACCGGTCGTTTACAAAAAAGAATTGCTCATCTCTTTTTCTTTTTGCAAATTCAGGTTTGGTAACAAAACCCTTAATTTCAACCAAATCGGTAATTTCATGGATGGGCACTAATTTTTCATTCGTTTTTTTTCCCAAAATAGCAACAATGCGCTGGCGTAAATTGCCGGGACTTAAATTGTATATTTCATTTTCATTATGATAAAATGAAAACGCAATATTTGGATGCGCCAAGGCAACACGTTGAAATTCGTTTACAATGTGGCGCGTTTCAATGGTATTTGATTTTAAAAAATTTCTTCTGGCAGGAATGTTGTAAAATAAATTTTTTACTGCAACAGAAGTTCCTGTTGGCGTTGAAATATTTTCCTGTGAAATTAAGGTGCTTCCTTCAATTTTCAAACAAGAGCCCAACTGTTGGTCTTCTTGTTTTGTTTTAAGTTCAACATGCGCAATTGCGGCAATAGAAGCCAATGCTTCACCTCTAAATCCTTTGGTGTGTAAATTAAATAAATCTTCTGCTTTTTTTATTTTTGAAGTGGCATGGCGTTCAAAACTTAACCGTGCATCAGTTTGACTCATCCCTTTACCGTTGTCTATAACCTGAATAAGTATTTTTCCTGCTTCCCTAACTATAAGTTTTATAGTAGTTGCATCTGCATCAATAGCATTTTCCAACAACTCTTTTACAACAGATGCTGGTCTTTGAACAACTTCACCTGCTGCAATTTGATTTGCAACGTGATCAGGTAATAACTGAATGATATCGGACATTAAAATAAAGTGTGTAAATTTAAAATATAGAAGGCAATTCCAACTAAAATGGCTATAATTACTGCCAATCTTATATTTGTTGCCCGGTTTGTTGCACTTCTTTTATTTTTTATCCAATCGTTTTTTAAATTATTTTTTGAGAGTCTGATTCTTGAAATTTCAACCTCACTATCGTCAGGATTATGATATTTCTTCTCTAAATTTTGCAAACGTTCTTTGCGTTCATCATAATAACGAGGCTTATAATTAAAAACGTAATGCGAGCTGGGCTTAAATAAACTACCAAACATAAATTTAAATTAATCAGTAAATATCAAAATTACTGAATTAAAAAGTGGCGGTCAAGTTTTGTGGATAATTTACGTGTTAAAACGTTGTTAATGCTGCCATTTTTATGGCTGCAATAGCACATTCTACCCCTTTATTGCCGTGTTTTCCGCCAGAGCGGTCAATGGATTGTTGTTTGGTATTGTCGGTCAATACACAAAAAATAACAGGAACATCATATTTAATATTCAAGTCTTTTATGCCTTGCGTAACACCCTCACACACAAAATCGAAATGCTTCGTTTCCCCTTGAATAACATTTCCAATGGCAATAATTGCGTTTAGGTTTTGAGTTTCCAACATCAGTTTGCAGCCAAAAATAAGCTCAAAACTACCTGGAACATTCCATCTTAAAATATTTTCCTTTTGAATTCCGTTTTCTAACAACGTTTTTTCGGCACCAAGATATAAATTTTCTGTAATGTCTCCATTCCATTCAGAAACAACAATCCCAAACCGTAAATTTTTCGAGTTTGGGATGGATGTTTTATCGTAATCTGATAAATTAGTTGTAGCCATTTATTGCTTATTTTTTTGGTGCAAAAGTGGCTTTATTGATGTAAATATCTATATTTTGAAATTCATTTGAATTTGGATAATCGTTTTTAATCCGCTCAAACAATTCTAAAGCTTTAGAATTGTTTCCCAATTCCATCGCTGTATTTCCAGCTTTGAAAAGGTATAGTGGTGAAGAAAAATTATTATTTTTTAATTCAGCAGCTTTCACATAATAGTCAAAAGCATCTTGTGGTTGGTTAATATCTGCGAAAGCATCGCCAATAGCTCCTTTTGCAGTTGGACCCAATAATTCGTCATCAGATGAGAAATCTTCCAAATAATCAATAGCTTCTTTATATTTTTTTAATTTTAGATAAGAAATTCCAGCATAATAGTTTGCCAAATTTCCTGCTTTTGTGCCACTATATTTATCGGCGATATCAACAAAACCATATTTTCCGTCAGCACCTTTTAAGCTTAAGGTAAATAAGGAATCGGCTGCCACAGTGTTGTTTATGGCATTTTCAAAATAAACTTTAGGGAACGCCAATTCATTTGCAGCTTCTTTTTCTTTAGGTGCTTTCACGAATTTTTGATAAGCCAAATAACCCAAAATTGAAGCGACGATAACGGCTAAAACAATAAAAATTTTATTTTGGTTTTTTATAATGAAATCCTCTGATTTTGAGGCTGTTTCGTCTAAAGTTTTGAATACTCCGGCCGTAGTCGATTTTTCTTCAATATTATTACGAGCATCTTTTGCTTTACTTCCTGCCTTTTTGTATGTTGCCATTTCTTAGAAATTTGTAGGCGCAAAAATAGAATTTTTTATTGGAAAGTAAAAATGCAATTGTACCTAAATTTTCATTTATTTTCAATAATTTTAAACTTTCAAAAAAAATAGATGCATTTACAAAAAATAACACTGGTTAATTTTAAAAATTTTGACTTCCAAACCTTTGATTTTCAGGAAAAAATTAATTGTTTTGTTGGTAATAACGGTGTGGGAAAAACGACTGTTTTAGATGCTATTTATTACTTGTCTTTTGCCAAAAGTTACTTCAATCCAGCGGCAACGCAGAACATTAAACATGCTGAAGATTTTTTTATTATTGAAGGGGAGTATCAAATAAATGATAAAACGGATCATGTGGTTTGCAGTTTAAAGCGCGGAAATAAAAAAGTGGTGAAGCGAAACGGTAAAGCCTATGAAAAATTTTCGGAGCATATAGGTTATTTACCTTTGGTGATTATTTCCCCTGGAGACAGTGATTTAATTGTGGAAGGAAGTGATACGCGGAGGAAATTTATGGATAACGTAATTTCACAATCTGATAAATTGTATTTGCAAACTGTTATAAAATATAATAAGGTGTTGGCGCAGCGAAATTCCTTGTTGAAATATTTTGCTGCCAACCGTATTTTTGATGCTTTAAATTTAAATGTGTACGATGAGCAATTGGAGTCGTACGGAAACATCATTTTTAAAAAGAGAACCGATTTTTTAGAAGCGTTTATCCCTATTTTTAAAGAACGATATGCAACTATTTCCTCAAGTAAGGAACAGGTAAATTTGGTTTATAAAACGCAATTGGATGAAGGAAGTTTGGTGGAATTACTTGCTCAAAATATAGAAAGGGACAGGGTGTTGCAATATACAAGTGTTGGTATTCATAAAGACGATTTGTCGTTTGAAATTGATGGATATCCAATGAAAAAGTTTGGATCACAAGGACAGCAAAAATCGTATTTAATTGCCTTAAAACTGGCACAATTCGATTTTATTAAATCTCAATCTAACATTAAACCTATTTTGCTGTTGGATGATATTTTTGATAAATTGGACGATTTAAGGGTGGAACAATTGATAAATTTGGTGAATAATGAGGAGTTCGGACAGTTATTTATTAGTGATACGCATAAACAGCGTACTGAAGATGTTGTAAAAAAAACAAATAAACCGTATAAAATATTTGAATTGTAATGGCCAAACGCATAAACGAATTTCAATCGATGCAAGAATTGATGAAAGATGTAATTAAAGAAAATAAATTAACCAAAGGCATGAACCAAATTTCGGTTAAAGAAGCTTGGGCAAAACTGATGGGAAATGGTGTTGTTTCTTATACCGGTAAAGTTGAATTAAACGGAAAAACATTAACTGTAAAATTGAAATCTTCCGTTTTGCGTGAAGAGTTAAGTTACGGCAAAGAAAAAATCATTAAAATGATGAACGAAGAATTGGGTGAAGCGCTGATTTCTAAAATTATTTTGAGCTGATAAAAAAAACCATTGTTTTTCACAATGGTTTTTTTAAAGTTAGATATTAGAAGTTAGATATTAGAAGTTAGATATTAAAAGTTTAAAGTTTTTTTGTAAATATGATACTAATTTCAAATCAAACTCCCTTTCCTTTGGAAAGGGCTGGGGATAGGATACTAAAATATTTCTCTACCTGAAAAATGAAAAGCACCTTCAATAGCTGCATTTTCATCGCTATCAGAACCGTGGACTGCATTTTCTCCCATAGAAGACGCATATAATTTTCGAATAGTTCCTTCAGCAGCATCGGCAGGATTGGTTGCGCCAATTAAAACCCGAAAGTCTTCAACAGCATTATTTTTTTCTAAAATAGCGGCCACAATTGGTCCGCTGGTCATAAATTCAACCAATTCGCCAAAAAATGGACGTTCACTATGAA
>JBAZGP010000093.1:0-10531 GCA_041652835.1 Lutibacter sp.
TTCATGGTAAATAATTTCTCCCAGACTAAAGGCAAATTCTTCCACATTATCCGCAAAAAAGTTTTTAAGATGATTTAATGTTTTTAGCTCATTTTCTGCAAAATAAAGTTCAGTGCTTCCAACTTTCTGTAGGTTTTCTTTAATAATGGCAACTCTGGCCAATCTGCTTTCTATGGCACTAAAGAGTTCCGATTCATCAAAAGGTTTGGTAATGTAATCATCGGCTCCCAAATCCATTCCTTTACGAATGTCTTTATGTTCTGTTTTTGCCGAAAGGAAAATAAAAGGAATATGGCAGGTTTCTCGTTCTTTGGAGAGTATTTGAAGCACGCCGTAGCCATTTAATTCGGGCATCATAACGTCACAGATAATAATATCCGGAAGTTGTTTTTTAGCTTCAGCAATGCCAATTTTTCCATTTGCGGCGGTAATTACTTTGTAATTTGCCAGTTCTAAAAGCTCAGCAGTATTTTCTCTAACCACTTCATCATCCTCAATTAATAGTACTTTTTTCATGATTCTTTAATTATTGGTAATTCCACAAAAAATGTAGAGCCCTTATTTTCTTGGCTCTTAAAATCTATTTTTCCGCCTATATTTTCTAAATGTGTCTTTACAATATTTAACCCAATGCCTGTTCCTGGGATATTTAACACATTTTCTGCTCTAAAATAGCGATTAAATATAAATTTTTGATCGTCTTTAGGGATTCCTATCCCATTGTCGGAAATTTTAATAATAAGGTTATTTTCCTTTTTAGAAATTTCTAAATCAATCATTGTGTTCTCCGGTGAATATTTTATGGAGTTATAAATAATGTTATTTAAGATGAGTTCTAATATTTTTTCATCATTCTTTAGCACGTAACCTGCCGTGTCTTGTAAAATGTTAATGTGTTGACCGCTTTTTAAAATCATATTTGCATTGTAAACCACTTCATTAACTACTTTACTTAAATTAAATACCGCGAATTTATAATTTTCATGACCTGAATTTAACTTTTCTAAAGACATAAAATCATTTAAAATATTATTCAGATAATGTACTTTGTTGGTGATTGTTTTTAAATGTTTGTTTCTTTTTTCCTGTTGTTCGCTCAATTGGTATTTTTCCAATAAAATTACGGAAGTTAAAATACCGCTTAAAGGTGTTTTAAACTCATGAGAAACAAGCGACAAAAATTTGGTTTTTAGTTCATTAAGTTCTCTTTCTTTTTTTAGGGCATCCTTCATTTTGTTTTCTATTTCAATCCTTCTTTTCAATTCTTTTTTATAATTAAGATTTAATTCCTTAAGTTTTGAAATGGTATTGTTCAGCTCAGTGGTTTTGTCCTCTATTTTTTCTTCAAGTTCAACATTTATTGAATTAATTTTAATTTCAGTTTCCCTTCTTATGGTCATATCAATAATCAAAGCCATCACATATTTTTTTTCATATATAGCGAAAGTATTCAGCCCAATTTCAACAGGAAATTCTTTCTTATTTTTTTTTAGGCCGAACAAGTATAAGCCACGGGCGTTTATTGTTTTATTACTTTTGGAGGTAAAATAATTGAAATGATTTTTATGGGTGGTTTGGTATCTTAACGGAATAAGAATATTTAAAAATTGATCTTTTAATTCTCCCTTTTTATAACCAAATATTTTTTCGGCTGAGGCATTGGCAACAACTATTTTTTGATTTTCGTCAACAATGAGAATGCTTTCAGGAAAAGCTTCAAACAGGACGTTAAACATATCATGATTTTGATAAGGTACGGTATTTTTATTGATTTTAAACAACTCTAATTTTTGATAAAAGGTAATGAAAATTTGAATAAGTTAGATTGAAAATTTAAAAACTTTTTAGAATGGATGGGATATCTTGAAAAAATATGATGATAATGAAGGTTATTTTTGTTAAAATCAGCTAATAATACGTTTATAATTTATATATTTAATACGAAGAGATTTTGAAGGATTTAATTAAAATTAAAAACGTAAATACAGCTTTTTTATTGGTGTTATCGAATAAATTAAATCATAAATTCTATATTAGAAATGAGTTATGCTAACATTTAAAAATTACAATATAGCCGATTGGTTTTCATTTTACAGAGTTGCTGCAGCGCCATTTTTATTACTTGTTTTATGGCTTGGAAGTCGCGAAATTTTTGCTTGGCTTTTGTTGGTGAGTTACTGTACTGATGCCATTGATGGTTATTTAGCACGAAGATTAAAAATAACAAGTGCAAGAGGCTCACAATTGGATTCATTTGGCGATCAAATTACCTTTGTAGTTGGGATTATAGGAATATTAATCTATGAATATGAATTTGTAAGAACACATTCGGTTTTAATAATTGTTGGGTTAACGCCTTATATTATACAAATGATTATCGCATTTTTAAAGTATGGAAAAGCAACGGCTTTTCATACGTATTTAGCTAAATTATCAGCAATTATACAGAGCATATTTATACTTTCGCTGCTATTTTTTAGTCCTATTTACTGGTTATTTTATGTAATGATTGTATTGGGTATATTAGAAACAATAGAAGAAATTGCACTTATTTTTATGTATGATAATTGGGTTGAAGGCGTAAGAGGAATTTACTGGGCAAATAGAGATAGACGAAAATTAAAAAAAGGTGAAAATACCGACAAATAAACTATAAAATGCGCTCCTATTCATTCTTTATTATTATTCTTTTATGCATAGCGCTATTGCTTGTGGATTCATTGGCGTTTTATTGGTTGCAATCCATTACCAATCTATTACACTCTCAATATTTACAAAAATTAATCAATATTATTTATTGGTTATTTACCATCGGGTTAATTACCTCAATTCTTATTTTAAAAAGCAGGCTTGATGCCATGCATCCTTATAGAAAACAGTTGCTGATCACCTCATTTTATGGACTTACAGTAGCTTCTTTTATTCCTAAATTAATTTTTGTCCTGATTATTTCAATATTATATTTTACAAATTATGTTTTTTCTGAAGAAGAATCTTTAATTATGATTCCTATTATTGGTTTATTTTCAGGGTTTTTGCCCTTTTTTGTAATTCTTTATGGTGTTTTCAGAAGCTTATACCGTTTTAAAGTTTATCATATTAAAATTAAATCTGATGATTTGCCGGCTCCTTTTGAAGGATTGCGAATTGTCCATATCTCAGATATTCATTTGGGAAGTTTTAATTCCCGACATCATATTTTGGATAGGGCTGTTACTATTATCAACCAATTAAAACCCGATTTTATCTTTTTCACAGGTGATTTGGTAAATAACAACGCCTGGGAATTAAGAGGCTGGCAAACAGTTTTGAAAAAATTAAATGCTAAAACAGGTAAATATGCTATTTTGGGAAATCACGATTATGGAGATTATAGCGATTGGAAAAATGCCAAAGCCAAACAATCCAATTTTGAATCCATCAAATATTTTTATAAAAAAATAGACTTCAAATTATTGTTGAATGAAGCTGTTGTTATTGAAAAAGAAGGAGAAAAAATCGCCATTTTAGGTGTCGAAAATTGGGGAAATCCGCCGTTTAAACAATATGGAGATTTGCAAAAAGCGCTAAAGGATGTTTCTGAAATACCATTTAAAATTTTACTTTCCCATGACCCCTCACATTGGAATGAAGAAGTTACCGAAAAAACAACTATTGCGCTCACACTTTCTGGCCATACACACGGCATGCAGGCGGGAATAAATATTAAAAGTAAAAATTGGAGCCCAATTCAGTATAAATACAAACAATGGGCAGGGTTGTATCAACATTTTAACCAATATTTATATGTAAACAGAGGTTTAGGCTGGATGGGTTTTCCGGGAAGATTGGGAATGCGACCTGAAATTACCCTTATTGAGCTTCAGCACTAACCATAAAAAAATTAATTTCTTCTTTTAATGGGAGTACTTCTAGTTACTTATAAAGCTTCTCGATACGTTTTTGGCTTATCAAATGATCTCTCATCATCAACTTCAGTTATGCCAAAAACACTCGAAGTGACGTTTGTGTAGGATTGCACTTCGCAAAAATCACTCATGACGTGTGAGACCTTATTCGTCTGTTCGAGTGATTTTAAAGCTTGTTAAATTTACATTTAAACATGTGTCATTATTGCTTTAAAATTGTATCGAGAACCTTGGTTACTTATAAAGCTTCTCGATACGTTTTTGGCTTATCAACAATTCTTTATAATCAACTTCTGTTATGCCAAAAACACTCGAAGTGACGCGTGTGTAGGATTGCACTTCGCAAAAATCACTCATGACGTGTGCAACCTTATTCGTCAGTTCGAGTGATTTTAAAGCTTGTTAAATTTACATTTAAACTTGTGTCAGTATTGCTTTAAAATTGTATCGAGAACCATTGACTTTGTAGAAACACTCGAAGTGACGCGTGTTTAGGATTGTGAAATTTAATTTTTCTTTTCTTCTTCTTTACGTTTTTCCTTCTCTAACTTTTTAAAATAGCCTCTAAGCAGAAAATTGTGTTTTAAAGCCTCTAAATTCTCATTTAAACGAACACTTCCTTCTTTAATATTTTCCATGGTTTCATCAATATTATTCACCAAAATAGTATCGTTAACCATATAATTTAAGACCCCATCACCATTCTTCACATTTAAAACCACCTCATTTAAATTATTGATTACTGCATTAATGCCATTGCTCGATTTTTCTATATTGGTAATAGCGGATTTCATTTTATTCGCTGAAATAGTATCACTTAATAACACAGCAGCAAAACTTTTATCATAATTTATGGCATTAATAATATTTTTTAATTCTCGAATGGTTTTTGTCGCATCTGAACTGGACGTTTTTAAATTTACAATGGTTTGTTTTAAATCGGAAGCCATTTCAGGATCTTCAATCAGCATACCAAGCGTGCCTTTACCTTGTTTAATGCTTTTTGTAATTTTCAACAAATCTGATGTTAGTTGGGCAGCATTGTCATTGGTTGTATTTAATGTTTCAAGCATATCTGTGGTGGAAATTTTACTGAACGATTTAATAGTGTCACCTGGTTTTAAAGCTGCTGAAAATTTTTCTCCAGGCGCAATATTTATAATCATGCTTCCAACCAAGCCGTCAGAGCTAATGGCAGCCACAGCATTCTTTTTTATATGTTCAAGCATTTTTCTTTCAATAACCATATCAACACTTATGGTGCTGTCATTAATCATCACAATACTTTTTACGGTACCCACATTTATTCCGGAATACCGCACATTATTTCCCAATTGCAATCCGTTGACATTATTAAATATGGCACTTATTCTAAAAGTATTGCCAAAAAGATTTTGCTTATTGCCAATAAAATATAGCGCAATAACCAATAAAATAGTTGCTATAACGACAAATAGTCCAAGATTAAATTTTTGTGTATTAGATGTTTTCATAATGTTACTATTTAAAAAAGGCCTGAATTTTTTCGTCCTTTGAAGCAGTCAGTTCTTCAAATGTTCCTTCTACATAATTAATTCCGTCAATCAATAAAATCATTCTGTTTGAAATTACCCTTGCGCAATCCACATCGTGGGTAATAATTAGGGATGAGGTTTTGTGATTTTGCTGAATATCTCTCATGAGCTGTATAATTTCTTTCGAAGTTATTGGGTCAAGACCTGTTGTTGGTTCATCATAAATTATAATTTTTGGCTTAAGAATTATCGCCCTTGCAAGCGCAATCCTTCTTTTCATTCCGCCGGAAAGCTCTTCGGGCATTAAATCTATGGCGTCAGTTAATCCTACACTTTCCAATGCTTCAAGCACTAATTTTAGGGATTCTTCCTCTGTTTTGTTTTGTCGGCGCATAGGAAATTCCAAATTTTCCCGAACGGTCATAGAATCGTACAAGGCACTTCCCTGAAAGAGGAATCCTAATTTTGTTCGTAATTCATTAAATTCTTTTTGGGTTAATTTGGTTATGTTTTTACCCATAATTTCAAGCGTTCCACTGTCGGGTTGCATTAAGCCAATCAAACATTTTATCATTACTGATTTTCCGGAACCGGATTTGCCCATTAACACCAAATTTTCACCTTCAAACAATTCCAAAGAAAATCCATTAAGCACATGGTTATCGCCAAAGCTTTTTGTTAAATCCTTTATTGCTAAAACAGGTTCTATGTTTTTCGGTTTATCCATAATTAAATTTCAAAGAAAATATCGGTAATAAAAACGGCTATAAAGTCAATTATAAATAAAAGCATAGAGGTGTAAACTACAGCCGAATTTGAGGCTTCTCCAACGCCAACAGTACCTTTTTTACAATTATACCCTTTGAAACTTCCCACCAAGCCAATGGCAAAGCCAAAGAAAAATGTTTTTATCGTTGCTGGAAGAACGTCTGAAAATTGAAGGGCATCAAAAACCTTATTGAAATATAGCAGAAACGAAACATCTCCTTTTAAATATTCCACTATTGCAGAACCAAATAATGAAATGGCATCTCCAAAAATAACAAGTAAGGGAATCATTAATGTTGTGGCCATAATGCGGGTAACCACTAAATATTTGAAGGGGTTTGTACCGGAAGCTTCCATGGCATCAATTTGTTCGGTCACTCGCATAGAACCCAATTCTGCACCAATTCCTGAGCCTATTTTTCCTGCACAAATCAGTGAAATAATCACTGGTCCAATTTCTCTCACAATAGAAATACTTACCATGGACGGCATCCATGATTGTGCGCCAAATTGCATTAAAGTAGGTCTGGATTGCAGCGTAAATACCAATCCCAAAATAAATCCGGTTACACCTACCAATAATATTGAGCGATTGCCCATATTATAGCATTGCCGCAAAAGTTCTTTGAACTCAAACGGCCGAGTAAACGCTTCCTTAAAAAAACGACCTGCAAAATAGGACATCTCGCCAATTTCAGTAAAAAAGTTTTTGATAGAATTTTTTATTTGTAATGATGTAAGCATCCATTAAAGAATTAACACTAATTCAAAGTTATTATTGATTTTTGTTTTATTAAATGATTTATATCAATTGTTACATTAACAAAAGATGGCTAAAATGAATTATAAATATAGAAAAAATCAAGGTTCACTATTCATTAAAATGAAATTTTATACTGTCATTTTAAAAACAGGCTATTAAATTACATTAATAGCCTGATATTTATCACTTAAACTTATAACAACAGTCTTTAACTTTACAGAAGTATGTTAATATTTAACTTGAAAATGAGTATTAAAAACCACTAATTTTTACATCATGAAAATTAAAGAATCTAAGCCCATCCAACATGAAACCGATTTCAGGGAATTTTATAATAAAAGCTCAAAAGCCATTCCCAAATTGAAAAAGTTTGCAGCTTCAAAATTAAAATTAGCCGAAAAAGAAGGTCTGATCAATAAAGGATTTTATGCTGCTGATGAAATTTTGGACGAGGTGTTTATGGAAGTTTTTAAAACATATATCTATGGAACAGATGAAAAAATCTTGCAGCAAACCCTGTTTTTAAAAACCATTCAAAGAATAAATCATAAAATAGAAAAAGAAAATCAGTTTGCCGATGATATCAATATTGATACTGTTTTAAAGGATGAATTGAATTTGTTAAAAGAAGATTATTCAGTTGAAGCCGATGGCGATTATGTTTTTGATGAAGAACTTGATGATATTTCCTACCAACAAAACAGTTTTAATCCTGTTCACTTTATTTTAGATCAGCCTATGGAATTGGAACTTACCGGAAAATTGGATTTGAGCGATGCTTCATTATTTTCTGACAGAAACAGAATTCTATTTGGTGCTTCATTTTATAGGCTTCCACCCATAAGTAAAAATATTATTGAGTTGTATGTATTTGGAGAACAAGGAGTAAAAGATATTTCAGAAACCTTGTTGGTTGATGAAAAACTTGTTGACAAAGTAATCAATAGAGTTAGAGAAAGGTTGGAAAGTATATAATACCAGTTATTGAAAATTATCTATAGTATATTGTCATAAAAATGTACAATATTGGTTAATTGCGATGTCTTGATTTTGCTATTTAATCTATTAAACTCAACGGATGATTTTCTAAAAATCAATTTCTAAACTTATGGGACAATGATCAGATCCATATAATTCAGAATGTATTTTAGTTGCTTTTACTTTATCAACCAGCGTTTCACTTATTAAAAAGTAGTCGATGCGCCAGCCAATATCCCGGGCTCTTGCGTTAAAGCGATAACTCCAATAGGTATAAGCCACTTCATTTGGATGAAAGTATCTGAAGCAATCAACAAACCCAGAGTTTATCATTGCATCCATTCCATCAATTTCAATTTGGGTATAACCTGCAGTTTTATTGTAATTCTCAGTGTTATTTTTTAAATCAATAGGGCGGTGGGCAACATTAAAATCGCCACAGGCAATAATGGGTTTTATTTTTTGCAAATTTTTTAAATATTCAAGAAAACGGGAATTCCAAGTTTTTTTATAATTAAGTCGTTCCAATAATTGTCCGGCATTTGGCGCATATAAAGTAATTAGGAAAAAATTTGAATATTCGGCACAAATTAATCTGCCTTCGGTATCACCGTCAACAAAATTTATGGAATCAAGGACAGCACTGGGTTTCTTTTTACCTAAAAATGCAGTGCCCGAATATCCTTTTCTATCTGCTGAATTGTAATAATGAGAATAATTGTTTAATGGCAACAAAGCTTCCTTCACTTCATCATTCTGTGCTTTTGTTTCTTGTAAGCATAGGATATCTGGATTTAATTTTTGAATAGATTCAAAAAAATCCTTTTTAACAATGGCTCTTATGCCATTTACATTCCAAGAAACGATACGCATAATTAGATTTTATAGATTAATAGCTTTCTGTTTTTATTTAAAAAAATATAAAGAAACAAACTTTATTAGCGCTGTTTGGCCATTTTTTTGTGTAATAGTCAACAACGTCATCTTCAACAATAACACTCATTTTTGTTTCGTCAATGTTTGGTTGCCAAGCCAATTCATCCAAAACATCATTTTTAATTTTTGCATCGATTTTCATAATACAATGATTTTAATTAAACAATGAATTAGATTCCGAAAGTACATGAATAGAAACCCAAATCAAATGAGGAAAATCAATCCGTACATTTTTTATGAAATATTTTTGTCATTTTTTTGTCAGGCTGAAAAATAGATAGGATTGTGGCATAAAAATAACATTGCACGCAAAATACATCTATTATGGATAGATAGTGAATCAAGAATTATTTAATATTTTTCAGCAAAGTATTTAACTTGAATTGATTTATATCAATGTTGGGAGAGTATAAGTTGATTTTTATTATAAATTTTATTGATGAGCTGAACTTCTTTTTGAATTGGTAGAAATGAAAAATAACAAACATCGATAAAAGTTTTAACTTGAATTTTGATACCCAAATTACCAAAGGAGAAAAAGAAACGAATTTATATGTTATTTGAATGTTTTAGTAGTATTACCCTCTTGCCAAGAACTTTAATCTAAAAAGTTGGTAAGAGGGTAATTGGTTTGTCCTTTTTTAAGTACATCTCAAATGTAAGATATACGCTCAAGAACTCTTTTCATTTTCCATAATATTTTTGTATGCCAATCCATAAATCTCACTAATTTTTTATAAAAATATATTGGGAGATTACGGGGAATTTATTGTAATAATCAATCCTTTCTCAAATGTTACTGTCTTTAAAGTTTAAATGCGACTTCACTTTTATTTCTTCCATTGGATAAATTGATTTTCGGGAAGAAACAGCCTTATTTTGTTCCATAATTTGTTCCATAATTATATGAGCGGTTAAATAACAAACAGTAGATTCGGCACCTTGGTTTAAGTTTACGTTCTCTTTTTCCAATCCGTCATAGCAACCTCCTGTATTAGGATCGTACATAATCTGATTGAGGTGATTTTTACCTAAAAACCAATTAAATGCTGTTTGCATCATCGATTTGTACTTTGGATCTTGAAATATATTATAAAAAACAGCCAAGGTTTGTATGGTATAGGAAACATCGATAGGTTGTTCCCCATATTGATTTGGAATGGTATCTTTTTGATACCAGCCTTTGTTTGAAATCACTTTAAAATGATCATTTACAAACATTTTGGACAATAGAAAATCAAAAGATTCTATAGCTACTCTTTTATAAGACTTATTGCCTGTCACTAAATAACTATAAAGCATTGCTTCTGGAAGAATACTGTTTGCATAAGTTAAGTAGTTTTCAAACCACTTCCAGTCTTTTATGGCATTGATATCGTAATTTGTGATCAAGTTTTTTGAAAGTTTTTCAATAATTGAAATGGCATTTTTGTCCTGTTCTGCAGTATAATATAAATACAGACCTTTTATTACAAAACCAATAGCTCTTGGCGATAAAATATTTCCCAGCCACTGGGAACTGTTTAAAAAGCATAATCTGGCTCTATTCACAATAATCTCTGGAAGGTGTTTTTTCAATGAAATAACTGTACCCAAAGCCCAAATAGCACGTGCATTAGAATCTTCTAAATTTACATAATCATTTTTTATGTGTTCATTATTAT
>JBAZGP010000094.1:0-10527 GCA_041652835.1 Lutibacter sp.
TACTGAGAATCCTATGGAATTATTTCAAAAATGGTTTCATGAAGTAGAAGAATTTGGCAGTGTTTCGGAAGTAAATGCGATGGCAGTTTCAACTATTGGTATTGACGGATTTCCAAAAACCAGAATGGTATTGCTAAAAAGATACACTTGGGAAGGTTTCATATTTTATACCAATTACGACAGCGAAAAAGGAAAAGCCATTACACATAATCCAAATATTTGTGTGTCCTTTTTTTGGGGAGCCATAGAACGCCAAGTTATTATTAAAGGAGTGGCTGAAAAAATTTCTGAAAATTTATCGGATGGTTACTTTGAATCACGACCTGATGGAAGTAAATTAGGCGCCTGGGCTTCAGACCAAAGTGAAGTGGTGCCATCTCGTAATTATTTAGATGAACGATTGGCTTCTTTTGAAAAACAATTTGAAAATAAAGAAATACCCAGACCAAAAAATTGGGGTGGATTTATTGTAAAACCCATAAGTATGGAATTTTGGCAAGGAAGACCAAATCGCATGCACGATAGAATTAGATACACATTATTGGAAGATTTTAATTGGAAAATAGAGCGCTTAGCTCCTTAAGTATTATCTTTGAAACTCAATGAAAACAAAATGAAAACACTCTATATTGTTAGACACGCAAAATCTTCTTGGAAATACGAAGGCATTAAAGATATTGACCGACCACTGAAAAAACGCGGAATTAATGATGCGTATTTGATTTCAACTGTGCTTCAAAAAAAAATATCGACTCCCGATGTGTTTATTGCAAGTAGCGCAAACAGGGCTTTGCATACGGCAATGATTTTTTGTTATACTTTTAATTATCCGCTTGCCAATCTTAGAATAAGCAAATCATTATTCAATTTCAGCGATGGATATTTAATAAAAACGGTAAAAGCTTTGGATGACGGATACGATTCGGCCATTATTTTCAGCCACGACCATGGCATTAGCGATTTTGTGAATAAATTTGGAAGTATTCAGTTGGGCAATGTACCAACCTGTGGAGTTGTGGGAATTAAATTCGACATCAATCATTGGAAAGACATCAAATCTGGAAAAACATTTATAACTGAATTTCCTAAAAATTATAAATAAACCTATTTTGAAAATTGAAAAACTTGCTGGAATAGATATTGGTTCAAACGCCATTCGTTTATTGATTGCCAATGTACTAACAGAAAAAAACGGTAACACTCCTACTTTTAATAAATCAGCATTGGTTCGTGTTCCAATTCGTTTGGGTGCCGACACATTTTTGCAGGGAAAAATTTCTGAAGAAAATAAAGAACGAATGATAAAAGCTATGGAGGCTTTTAAACTTTTGATGGAAATTCATGGTGTTCATCAATTTAAAGCTTTCGCCACTTCAGCAATGAGAGAAGCAAAAAACTGTACTGAAGTGATTCATGAAATTTTTGATAAAACAGCGATAAAAATTGATGTTATAAACGGAAAGCAAGAAGCTGAAATTCTTTTTTCACAAGATTTAAGTCAGGTTCTTAAAAATGATAGGTCGTATTTATACATTGACGTTGGTGGCGGAAGCACGGAATTTATTATATTTTCAAACGGAAAAATAATCAATTCAAAATCTTATGAAATAGGAACTGTGCGTTTGTTGAACAGTAAAAAAGGCACAAAAGAAATTTGGGAAAATATTGAAATCTGGATTAAAGCAAACACCCAAAACCTAAAAAAGCTCTCTCTTGTCGGCTCAGGCGGAAATATAAATAAACTGTTTAAACTTTCTGGGCAACCTATGGGAAAACCACTAACTTTAATGTATTTAAAAACCCAATACCAATTTTTAAAACAAATGACTTTTGAACAGCGCATTTCTGAATTGGGTTTAAATCCAGATAGAGCTGACGTCATTATACCGGCAACAAAAATTTATTTATCGGCTATGAAATGGAGCGGTGCTAAAAAAATATACGTTCCTAAAATTGGACTTTCCGATGGTATTGTGAAAAATTTATATTATGACAACCTAAAAAAGAATTCAGAAATTATGATTTGAATTTAGGAATATTTTGTTAAAAATCCAAAATGCAATTTATCCCAATTAAACATTCAATTGGGATTATAAATTCACAAATGAAATTTAGGCTTTTATAAATTCTTCAACCAGTTTACCTACTGCTTTTTCTGCAATTTTTGCCACTTTTTGCACTTCTTCATGTGAAACGGCTTCTGCAATGCCTTCAACACCTAAATCAGTAATTACCGAAATTCCAAAGCATTTCATACCCATGTGTTTGGCAACAATAACTTCAGGTACGGTTGACATTCCTACAGCATCAGCACCCAAAATCTTAACCATTTTGTATTCTGCGGGTGTTTCAAAAGTGGGTCCCTGCAATGCCAAATAAATTCCTTTATGAACTGGAATATTCAATTTAAGTGCTACTTGCTCCATTTTAACAATCATTTTTTTGCTGTATGGCTCGTGCATATCAACAAATCGAGGTCCAAAACGCACATCATTTTTACCATGTAAAGGATGCACTGGCATAAAATTAATATGATCGGTAATTATCATAATATCCCCAACTTTAAAATCTGAGTTTACGCCGCCAGAAGCATTTGAAACAATTAAATTTTCAACGCCTAAATATTTCATCACACGCACAGGGAAAACGGTCTCTTCCATGCTCCAGCCTTCATAATAATGAAACCGACCGCGCATCGCTACTACTTTTTTAGTACCAATTGTACCAAAAATCAATTCTCCAGAATGACCCTCAACCGTTGAAACCGGAAAGTTAGGAATATCTTTATAGGAAATCGACATTGGATTTTCAATTTTTTCAACCAAATTTCCCAATCCTGTTCCTAAAATAATACCGTAATCTGCTTTTGAAATTCCTTTGTCTTGTAGGAATTTAACTGTTTCCTGAACTTTGTTCCACATAATTTTTAATAAGATTGTCAAACTCGTTTTTATGAGTTATAAACGTTGTTTTTATTGATATATAATATAACTTTTTTAATTTTCCAAAAATACGGACATAATCCTTTTCCGTGGTTAAAATTATTTTATTTGTTGAAGATAACGATTCATAAGCCAAATTTATTTCAGTAATGTCATTTAAATTAAAATGATAATGATCTGGATATTCTAAATGTTTAAAATTTATATGCTTAACTTTTAAATAATTGGTTAAAGGCATTGGATTTGCAATTCCAGTAACCAGCAATACT
This sequence comes from Lutibacter sp., assembly GCA_041652835.1. Taxonomy (GTDB): domain Bacteria; phylum Bacteroidota; class Bacteroidia; order Flavobacteriales; family Flavobacteriaceae; genus Lutibacter. The sequence continues at coordinate 3,212 of JBAZGP010000094.1, forward strand.
TCAAAAGTTTCCAAATTTAACAAATTAATTTTTGAAACGCCTTTTAATTCATTGTCATATTCAATTGCCGTGAAAAATACAGATTGCTCTGGTTTTGGATGTAATTTCTTTATAATTTGTTTCTGTTCTTCTTTGCTTAAATTTTCAGGGCATTTGGTGACAATGATTGCTTGTGCCCTATTTGCACCAGAAACTTTCTCGCGTAAATTGCCTGTTGGCAACATCGTATCATTTACATATAAATTGTCATAAGTGGTTAAAACAATATTAATTCCTCCTCGTACTTTTCTATGTTGAAAGGCATCATCCAATAAAATAATATTGGGCGGATTTTCCAATTGTTCCAATTGTTTAATTCCATTGGTTCTGTCGGCATCAACACACACAATAACTCCGGGAAATTTTAAATGAATTTGAAAGGGTTCATCACCAATAATTTCAGCCGTTACAGAATCATCTGCAATAATAAAACCTTTACTTTTTCTTTTGTAACCTCTACTTAAAACAGCAATTTTATAATCATTCTTCAGCAAATCAATTAAATATTCAATTTGTGGCGTCTTTCCAGTTCCTCCAACACTTAAATTCCCAACAACAATAGTAGGCGTTTTAAAATGCACAGATTTTAAAATGTTAATATGGTATAAATAATTACGCACACTTGTAATTAATCCATACAATATTGAAAACGGATATGCTATTTTTCTTATAAAATCCACCAAAAGCGAAAATACGAACAAATCGGAAAATTTCTGTATAAATACATAAACTTTCTTCGGTAAATTTTATCTTTGTTTCCTTAAAGCCTTTGAAATAATGAAAATTAAAGATATTACTGCTGCAATTGAAGAAATTGCACCTTTAAGTTATGCCGAAGATTTTGACAATGTGGGTTTGCTGGTTGGCGATTTCAACACAGAAGTAACCGGAATTTTGGTAACATTAGACACTTTAGAAACCGTAGTGGATGAGGCAATTGAAAACAATTGTAATTTAATTGTAAGCTTCCACCCCATTCTTTTTTCAGGCTTAAAAAAATTAAATGGTAAAAATTATGTGGAGCGTGCCGTGATTAAAGCTATTAAAAACAATATTTCTATTTATGCGATGCATACCGCTTTAGACAATTCAATTCAAGGCGTAAATTCAAAAATTTGCGACGTTTTAGGGTTGAAAAACAAAAAAATATTGATTCCTCAAAAAAATACACTTAAAAAACTTACCACTTATGCGCCTGTTTCCGTTGCCGAAAAAGTGAGACAAGCGCTTTTTAATGCCGGCGCAGGAACCGTTGGAAATTATGATAATTGTAGTTTTAATACGGAAGGTTACGGCACTTTTAAAGGAAACGAAAATTCCAATCCAGTTTTTGGAGAAAAAGGAAAATTACATATAGAAAGTGAAACTTTAATAGGAGTTATTTTTGAAAAGCATAAGGAAAAAAATATACTTTCTGCCTTATTTAAATCGCATCCTTATGAAGAAGTTGCTTATGAAATAGTTTCATTGGAAAATTCAAATCAGGAAATTGGAATGGGAATGATTGGGGAATTGGAAGAAGAAAAAAGCGAGATTGATTTCCTGAATTTCATAAAAAACACGATGCATTCAAAAGGAATTCGCCATTCTGCATTATTAGGGAAACCCATTAAAAAAGTTGCTGTTTTAGGCGGCTCCGGAAGTTTTGCCATTGAAAAAGCCATGGAAGCAGGTGCGGATATTTACGTTACTGCCGACATTAAATATCATGAATTTTACAAAGCCGAAAACAAACTGATTATTGCAGATATTGGCCACTATGAAAGTGAACAATTCACAAAAAATATTTTAGTTGATATTCTTACGAAAAAATTTCCTAATTTTGCAGTCGTTTTATCACAAAGAAACACAAATCCAATTTATTACTTATAATATGGCGAAAAGCAAAGAAGTTACTGTTGAAGAAAAATTAAGAGCACTTTACGATTTGCAATTAATTGATTCCAGAATTGATGAAATTAAAAGCGTAAGAGGCGAATTGCCTTTAGAAGTTGAAGATTTAGAAGATGAAGTTATTGGTTTAAATAAAAGACTTGTTAATTTAGACCAAGAAGTAGTTGCCCTAAAAAAAGAAATTACAGACAAAAAGTTAGTGATTGATGGCGCAAACGCATTGGTTAAAAAATATACAGAACAACAAAAAAAGGTTCGCAACAACAGAGAATTTAACTCAATAAGCAAAGAAACTGAATTTCAAGAGCTTGAAATTGAATTGGCTGAAAAAAGAATTAAAGAGCATAGGGCAAAAATTGAACAAAAAAACGAAGTCATTGAAGGCACAAAAGTAAATCTTGCTCGAAAGGAAGAATTGTTAAAACATAAGGCGGCTGAGTTGGACGATATTATGAGTGATACCGCAAAAGAGGAAAAAATATTGACCGAAAAATCTCAAGAATATGCTGAATTAATAGATGATAATTTATTGTCGGCTTATAATAGGATCAGATCAAATGTTAAAAATGGCTTAGCTGTTGTTTCCATTGACAGAGGTGCTTCTGGCGGATCGTTTTTTACCATTCCACCACAAAGACAAGTTGAAATTTCAAGTCGCAAAAAAATTATTACCGACGAATATAGTGGTAGAATTTTAGTTGATGGCGCTTTGGCTGAAGAAGAAAGAGAAAAAATCGAAAAACTTTTAAAATAATTTTATAAAAAGGCTTCCAAATCGGAAGCCTTTTATTTTTTAGTTGCTTTTATGGAATAGAGCAACGGGAATAATTTTTCACCACCATTTTGCACAAACATTCCATCGGTTGTCTCCATCATTTCTGGAAGAATATTATAAGGAGATTTTTCAAATTCGTGCAAAAATTCAATATGAAGTCCGGCCATTGATAATGCTGAGACAACTTCACCCAAACCGTGATTCCAACCATATTCTTTGCTTATAATATCAGCATCTTTATTGGTATAAGTTCCCTTGTATTCTTCATAAATAACCTCACTGTTTTGATAGGGATAGGTTAATTTTGGTGGTAGTTGCAAATAATCAAACATCCAAACAATAGGATGAAATTCAATCAAATAAAAAATACCGCCTTTTTTAAGTTTCTCTGCTATAATTTCGCCCCAAGTTTTTAAATCGGGTAACCAGCCAATAACGCCATAAGAAGTAAAAACAATATCAAACTTTCCTTTCACATTTTTAGGAATATCATACAAATTACTTTCAATAAAAGAAGCGTCCAAACCCAATTCTTCATTTAGCAATTGTGCATTTTTTATCCCTTCATTAGAAATATCAATTCCCGTACATTTGGCTCCCAACCTACTCCAACTTAAAGTATCCTGACCAAAATGACATTGCAAATGCAACAGCGATTTGCCTTTCACTTCACTCAATTCTTCTAATTCAAAAATATTTAACGATGTTTTTCCTTTTTTAAAACCTTCAACATCATAAAATGTAGATTTGATATGAATGTCCACTTTTTTATTCCAAGTGTCTTTATTTACCTCAAAATATTTTAAATTTCTATTTTTCATAAAATCACATTTCAATTTTTCAAATTAATTGGGACGAAAATAGCAAAATTAGGCCCAACCAAATTATTGGAATAGATTCTACCCAAAAACTAATATAATAACGCGTACTTTTTGGCTTTGAAAACCACAAGAATAACCCTGTAATTATTCCCACTAAAAATGCAATCAGCAAATTGGAATATGTGAAATTAACTTTTAAATTCTCCAATAAAACAAACCCAAGCAACAACCAAATTCCTAAAATTTTTACATTGGTAATTCCCAACATTTGCGGTAGCGTTTTTAATGATGTTGAATCGTCATCCACATCACGAATATCAAAAGGGATGGTAAGTGCCAATAAATATAAAATCCGTTGGATAAATTCCAAATAAATCTCCGAAGTCAATTGATACTTCGCCTCATACAAAGGAAAAATAACTGAAATACCTGCCCAAGCTATTGCAATACTGAAAATTTTTATTGCCGGAAAATTTCTGAATGAAAACTCCGTTTTTCCTATTTTAAATAATGGAATCGCATAAAAAAAGGTCATAAAAACAAAAGGAAGAAGAACAATCAATGATTTTAGGTAAAAATTCGTAAAAAATAAAATATATCCAATGCCCGCTATTGACAATAAATACACTATCATTATTTTTTTTATATTCTTAAAAAACCAATCTTTAAACCAAATCAATCTATTTTCTGTAATTTCATAATATCGAATAAAATTATACGATACTATTATAGAAAATCCTACAAAAAATGGTATTGAATTGTTCGATATCCCAAAGCCGAGCAACGTAATTTTAGTCAGTGAAAATCCGGACATCGCCACATGGATATTACTAAAGATATAAAAATCGATTATTTTTTTCAGCAATTGCATGCAACAAAAGTACATATTTGATATTACAGTAAATTTCATGGTTAACAAAATATTACAATTAAGTAATATGAATGGCATGCGCATTCTTATATTTTCATTAAATTTGGAATCATTAAAATAAAATATACCTATACATAAATGAGAACAGATTCCTTTGTTTTAAGACATATTGGACCTCGAGAAAATGAGGTGAAAGAAATGATTGCCACTATTGGAGTAAAATCATTAGATGAACTAATCGATAAAACAATTCCAACAGATATTCGGTTAAAACATGATTTAAATTTACCAAAAGCGATGAGTGAGTTTGAGTTTTCAACATTCATTCAAAAAATCGCCCAAAAAAACAAGCTTTTTAAAAATTATATCGGCTTGGGGTATCATCCAGCCATTTTACCGGGAGTTATACAACGCAATATTTTAGAAAATCCGGGTTGGTACACTTCCTACACGCCTTATCAGGCTGAAATTTCGCAAGGAAGACTGGAAGCTTTGCTCATTTATCAAACCATGGTAAGTGACTTAACAGGCTTAAAAATAGCGAATGCTTCATTATTGGATGAAGGAACTGCAGCAGCGGAAGCGATGTTGATGTTATTTAATTCAAGATCCCGCAATCAGTCAAATGCCAATGCTGCAAAATTCTTTGTTTCCAATGAAGTATTGCCGCAAACTATTGATGTTTTAAAAACGAGATCTCATCCTTTAGGAATAGAACTTGTATTTGGAAATCATGAAGATTTTCAATTTACCAATGAAATCTTTGGAGCACTTATTCAATATCCTGGAAAAAGTGGACAAATTTATGATTATGCGTCGTTTATTGAAAAAGCAAAAGCTGTTGACGCTAAAATAGCAGTAGCCGCCGATTTATTAAGCTTGTCAGTTTTAACGCCTCCGGGAGAATGGGGAGCAGATGTGGTTGTTGGAACTACACAACGATTTGGAATACCAATGGGCTATGGCGGTCCTCATGCAGGTTATTTTGCAACCAAAGAAGAGTATAAACGCGCTTTACCTGGACGAATCATTGGCGTTTCTGTTGATAAAAACGGCAATCGTGCATTGCGTATGGCATTACAAACCAGAGAGCAACACATAAAACGTGAAAAAGCAACTTCAAATATTTGTACTGCTCAGGTTTTATTGGCTGTTATGGCTGGAATGTATGGTGTTTACCACGGCTCAAAAGGAGTAAAATATGTTGCAACTACCATCCAAAACCTAACTTCAACTTTAAATAAAGGTTTAAAAGATCTTAATTTAAAACAATTAAACAGCACCTATTTTGACACTTTACTTGTTGAGGTTTCAAATGCTGGCAAGGTGAAAGAAATTTCAGAAAAAAATGAAATAAATTTTTATTATCCTTCAAAAAACTTGGTTGGAATTTCTATCAATGAAACAACCAATTTAGAAGATATCAATGAAATTCTTGCCATTTTAGCTGAAGCAGAAGGTAAAAAATCAATTGTTTTAGATTCAATTACTGAAAATTCCATTCCTTCAAAGTTTATAAGAACATCTTCATTTATGGAGAATGAGGTTTTTGAAAAATACCATTCAGAAACTGAAATGATGCGTTTTATCAAAAGATTGGAAAGAAAAGATATTTCATTAACGCATTCTATGATTTCATTAGGTTCTTGTACTATGAAATTAAATGCTGCTTCTGAAATGTTTCCAATAAGTTCACCAAGTTGGGGCAATATGCATCCATTTGTTCCACAAGAACAAGCTCAAGGTTTCCAAGAAGTCATAAAAGGGCTGGAAGAGGCACTTAATGAAATTACAGGTTTTTACGCTACTTCTTTGCAGCCTAACTCAGGTGCACAAGGCGAATATGCAGGATTAATGGTAATTAAAGCATTCCACGAATCAAAAGGCAATAGCCACAGAAATATTTGTTTAATTCCTGCATCCGCACATGGAACCAATCCTGCATCAGCAGTAATGGCGGGATTTAAGGTAATTGTTACCAAAACAAATGAACAAGGAAATATTGACCTTGAAGATATTAGAAAAAAGGCAATTTTGTACAAAGATAATTTAGGTGCATTAATGGTAACTTATCCTTCCACTCATGGCGTTTTTGAAAGTTCAATTAAGGAAATTACAAAAATTATTCATGAAAATGGTGGACAAGTGTATATGGATGGTGCCAATATGAACGCCCAAGTTGGATTAACAAACCCTGCTACCATTGGCGCAGACGTTTGTCATTTAAATTTACATAAAACTTTTGCCATTCCTCACGGAGGTGGCGGACCGGGAGTTGGGCCAATTTGCGTTGCAAAACATTTAGCACCTTTTTTACCTTCAAATCCAATTGTTAAAACTGGCGGTGAACAAGGAATTACAGGTATTTCTTCCGCGCCTTGGGGTTCTGCTTTGGTTTTGCTGATTTCTTACAGCTATATAAAAATGTTAGGCTCAAACGGATTAAAACAAGCTACAATATTTGCTATTTTAAACGCAAACTACATGAAATCCAGATTGGAGAAACATTTTAAAATTCTATATACCGGAGAAAATGGATTTTCAGCTCATGAAATGATTGTTGACTTTAGGGAATTTAAAAACTTTGGAGCCGATGTTACCGATGTTTCAAAACGATTAATGGATTATGGCTACCACGCACCAACACTTTCGTTTCCAGTTCATGACACCTTAATGATAGAACCTACAGAAAGTGAAGGAAAACAAGAATTAGATCGTTTTTGCGAGACGCTCATTAACATAAAGAGTGAAATTATGGATAATGATGGTGCTTTAATTCCTATGTTAAAAAACGCACCTCATACAGAAAGTGTTATTACGGCAAATGATTGGAACAATTCTTACACGCGCGAACAAGCCGCTTTTCCGCTTTCCTACATAAGAGAAAATAAATTTTGGCCTTCTGGGCAAGAGTTGA
>JBAZGP010000095.1:0-5919 GCA_041652835.1 Lutibacter sp.
CGGTTTTATTGTTCCAAATAGTTTCGAATTTGTTTTTGTGCAGATAATTGCTGGAATCGTAACAATTTTAACGATTTCAGAATTGTATAAACGGGCAAATTTATTTCTTTCCGTGTTGCAAATTACGTTTGTTTATTTTGTTTCCTATTTTGCTTTTTCCGTAATTCAGGAAGGGAACGCCCTAAATATAAATTTGGAAAAATTGGCTTTTTTTGCGATGAATGGAGCGGCAACTTTATTTGTTTTACCGCTAATTTATATATTTGAAAAACTTTTTGGTTTGGTTTCCGATGAATCTTTAAAGGAATTGTCGAATACAAATTCCAAATTATTGCGCGAACTGGCCGAAAAAGCTCCAGGAACATTTCAACATTCCTTGCAAGTTGCTAATTTGGCCGAAGCCTGTGCCAATGAAATTCATGCAAATTCTATGTTAGTGCGAACCGGAGCATTATATCATGATATTGGAAAAATGGAAAATCCTATGTATTTTACGGAAAATCAGGTAACCAATGTGAATCCGCATAACGAACTTGCGCCTACCGATAGTGCTAAAATAATTATAGATCATATTATTAAAGGCGTGGAAATGGCAAAAAAGAATTATATCCCTGATAGAATTATTGATTTTATAAGAACACATCACGGAACTACTTTGGTTTATTATTTTTTTAAAAAGGAAGAAGAACTCAGTGGAAAAGTTATAGGCGAAATTGATTTTCATTATCCGGGTCCAATACCATTTTCAAAAGAAACAGCCATATTAATGATCTGTGATGCTGTAGAAGCATCATCCAGAAGCGTCACGGAACCATCGGCTAAAGCATTTGATAATTTGGTGGAAAAAATTGTAAATAAACAAATGGACGATGGGCAATTTATGAATGCGGATATTACTTTTAAAGAGCTACAAACCATTAAAAAGGTGCTAAAGAAGAAGTTAAAGAATATTTATCATTTGAGAATTCAATATCCTGAATAAAATAAGTTAATACTTTCATTAAAAAAACAGATATAAGTTGTTTAAATGCTTTTGTAGTGCTACATTTGCACTCGCAAAAATAAGTTCTTAAAACATAAATAGGAGAGGTGCCGGAGTGGTAACGGAGCAGATTGCTAATCTGTCGACGGGTAACTGTCGCCAGGGTTCGAGTCCCTGTCTCTCCGCTTTTTATTTTTCTGAGTGTAATACTGTGCTTAGCACGGCATAAACTACACTCAGAAAATTAGAGTAAAAAGCAGTATCAGTTTTTAATAATCATTGAAACTTCTTTTAAAACTCGGGGTGTAGCGTAGCCCGGTTATCGCGCCTGCTTTGGGAGCAGGAGGTCGCAGGTTCGAATCCTGCCACCCCGACAAATAGTTTGAAGAGAATTTCTGAAAGAAATATTTTTCAATAATTATTTTAAACTTTTGCAGAAGGCTTGCACTTTGCAAAAAAAGACAAACAGGATTAATATTAGAATCCTAATGGTCGCATAGCTCAGCTGGATAGAGCACCTGCCTTCTAAGCAGGCGGTCGAAGGTTCGAATCCTTCTGCGATCACGAATGCATAAAACCTGTAAATGAAAATTTACAGGTTTTTTTAGTTTCTTAAATCCTTAAATGGAACATTTAAAAGGATTTAAGAAACTAAAAAAACATTTAGTGCACAGCACTAAAAGGTTTTATGTTCAGCACGGATTGCCTAAGGAACAACGCAGTTAATCCTTCTGCGATTACGAATATAAAACCTATAAATGAAAATTTATAGGTTTTTTAGTTTTATAAATCCTTAAATGGCACATTTAAAAAGATTTATGTTCAGCACGGATTGCCTGAGGAACAACGCAGTTAATCCTTCTGCGATTACTATTTAACCATCTGATTCTCATCGAGTTTATTTAGAGATAGATTATCTGCGTAATAATGTTCTAAAAAGCCTACAATGAAGGAATTCTTTCTATTTATAAGCATTATTCACAAAAAACACTAAGATATAAGTATTTTTCACCGATTGTAACTATTTGTCATATATATGATTTAATCATTTTTCATGAAAATATTTGAAAAGTAAGCGTTATTCGCAAGTTAGCGGTCATTATAAAGTGCACAACCCAAAAACCCAAATTACAAGAAAATAAAATTAATTGTAACCTTTCCATTTCTCACTTACTCTAATGTAGTATAAGACAATTAATTTAAACAATTTAAAGTGACGAAAAATGGAAAGTACATCATTACACTAATCAACTAAGCTACATCAAACCTTTTGAAACTTATTTTAGTTATTGCTATGGGAATTATATAGCAGTTTCCAGATAAATTTAAAAAAATCAGTACCAAGGGTAAATAATTATATTAATAAATCAATTACTAATTTCACTAACAATTTAAAAAGAAGAAATCATGTCTACAATTCAAAATTTATCAAAAGGCTTAAAAAGCCAAATTATGCTAATGTTATTTATATCATTAATTATGGTCGTATTTTCAAGTTGTGAAGACGACGATGAAAGTCCAAGTCCACTTGCAACAGAAAGTTTCCGTAATTTTGATAATGGAATGCACAAATTATGGGCCGACCACATGCAATGGACCTTTGCAACAGTTGATGCCTTTTTTAACAATCCCGAAGGATTACAAGCTCAACTCGATAGATTATTAAAAAACCAGGAAAATATTGGAGCAGCTATCGTTCCTTACTATGGACAGGCAGCAGGAGACCAGCTTACCATATTACTCAAAGGTCATATCAATGGTGCTGTTCCTGTGCTACAAGCTGCAAAAGACAATGATCAGGCAGCATTAAATCAAGCTATTACGAATTGGCGGGCAAATGCGAAAGAAATTGCAGATTTTCTTTCGACGGCCAATCCTGAATATTTGAAACAAAGCGATATGCAGACAGAGATGGATGTTCACATAACACAAACGATAGCTTACTCTGTCGACTTGCTTCAACAAAATTACAATCAGGCTGTAATTGACTACGATGATGCGTTTAACCATATGGAGCATTTTGCTACAATGCTTTCTGAAGGTATTGCAAATCAGTTTCCCGATAAATTTTAAAATATAATTTAACGTAAATTCCAGTATTGAGCTATTAAAGTAGTACTTATTTTAGCTCAATACTTGTTATATAAAACAAACAAGTAAAGAAACAGAATATAAGATACTTCATCACAGCAATCAAATCTACTTTTAGCTTTTTGAAGTTTACTTTTGGAAATGGTAATAGAATATTTTCATAAAATGTATTGGGTGAGAAGTACTAAAAGGTTTTATGTTCGCACGGATTGCTTAAGGAATAACGCAGTTAATTCTTCTGCGATCACGAATGTAAAAAATCCTTAAATGGAACATTTAAGTACTATCACATAAACTTACACGCTTTAAAGAATAGTGTCGTTTTCATTCCAATAGTAACTATCTGGAAGAATTCGTTTTCCAAAAATTGCAGTTCCAACCCTAACAATGGTTGATCCTTCTTCAATTGCTGTCTCCAAATCGTTACTCATTCCCATTGATAATTCATTTACTGGAATCCCTTCATCAAGAAGTTGTATTTGTAAACTTTTTAGTAATTTAAAACATTTACGAACTTTTTCATCTTCGGCCGAAAATAAGCCTATTGTCATGAGTCCTTTTATGTTAATTCGGTCAAATTGTTGAACTTCCAAAGCAAATTTTACAGCATTTTCTGGTTTCATTCCAAATTTACTTTCTTCAAAGGACGTGTTGAATTGCAGAAAAGCATCTATTGTTTTATCTTCATATTCCAGCCGGTTTTGTAATTTTTCAGCTAAACGAAGTCTATCTAAAGACTGAATACAGTCAACATCATATTTTAATAGATCTTTTACTTTATTTGTTTGAAGATGACCTATAAAATGTGTTTGATGTTCGATGCTTTTTAAACTAAAGTATTTTTCTTTAATCTCCTGAATTTTATTCTCACCTATTAAAGTTTGATTACTTTTAAAAGCTATTTTGATATTTTCGGCTGAAACAGTTTTAGTTGCCATTAGCAATTTTACTTCCTCCGGATTTCGGCCAGCATTTATGCAGGCATTTTCAATTCTTCTAAGAATTTTTGTAAGGTTATTTTGTATGATATTTTCCATATTAAAATAAATTGTGCGGAACATAAATCCAAACTTCTACGCCTAATTTGATTGTTTTATTAACTCTTTTGTAACTAAAAAGGCTATATTTATCAGTCTGTTATAGGTTCTCCTTTTGCTGCTCAATAACTTCTTTTTATATTGTTAATGCTTTTTGGGTGATGTATTTCTTTACAATTTGATCTAAATCTTTACGCTACTTGTATTTCGTGATAAATTTAGATCATTTTGGGAAGTTGTGAAATGTCCTTTTTCCCTCTGGGCAATTATTTCATCTTTTTATTGAATTTTTTATCAAAGTTCATATTATTTAGCCTAAAATCTTCCTCTTTATGGCTCTGGCTATAAACCGAACTTTATCGTTAAAGGGAAAATTTTCTAAAACCGTTTTTACAACTCCTTTGGTAAACCGTGTTCGTTTTTTATAATCTATATGCACATCAACCAAAACAATTTTATTTGCTTTAGCATCTTTGAGTGCAGCACTAATATTTTGATCTATCTGAGCATCATTTTCTATAACCAAGTAGGTAGCACCAACAGCGTTTGCAATGCCTTCTAATTTGAAATCTCCCAATAGTGTGGCGGTTTTTCTGTTATAAGGGATTTCTTGGCCCTGAGATATCTGGGAAAGTTCACCATCATGAAAAACAAAAATTACAATCCCTAAATTAGTTCTTTTTGCTGTTAACAACTCCAAGCCAGTCGTCAAAAAAGCGCCCTCGCCTACAAGTCCAATAACCTGTTTGTTTGGATTGGCAAATTTAGCACCTATGGTTGCCGGCACACAATAACCCATACAATTGAAATCTGTTGGACTAATTAAATGTTTGCTTTTCAGGTTCTGAAATAACTCTACGGTTAAGAAGGTGTGATTGCCATCATCCAATACAGTAATGGCATCATCTTCAAGATGCTGTCTTAAATTATTGAAGAAATTATAGGGATTTACCTGATCGAATTTAAAATCAGACCATTCTTTATAGTAAGCCTGTTTATCTTTTGCAATGGAACTAATTAAACGCGAATTGGTTTTTTCTATATTGTTTTTTGTAAGTGCTGTTAACAAACATTCTAAAACGTGTTTGGCATCACCTTGTATGGCCAGTTTACTTTTATAATTTTTATCGAAAACATTTTCATCTATATCAATATGAATCAAGTTTTCAGGAACTTTCGCACTATAACTTCCTGTAGGAATTTCTGCGAATCTTGTTCCTACAGCAATTAAACAATCAACATCCTTAAAAGCATTTTCTGAAGCAGGTACAGATGCTGGTCCAAAACCCATTCCCGTAAATAATTCATGATTGCCTGGAAACACGCTAAATCCTTGCAATGTTGTGGATACTGGAGCAGTTAGTCTCTCAGCAATTTGTATGCTTATGGCAGTTGCCTCCTTTGCTCCCCAGCCTAAAAACAATCCTACTTTTTTTGATTCTGAAATGATACGAATGGCTTCGTCTATTTGAGTTTCTATTATTTTCGATTCAATTTCAGGCTTTTTATACGATAGTATTTTAGAAACTTCACCTTTAAACAATTGAATATTTGTGGGAATTTCTATAAAAACAGGACCAGGATTTCCGGAAATCGCAATATTATACGCCTCAAAAATACTTGACATTATTTCTTGATGGCTTTTTATTTTATATGTCTTTTTAGTGATTCCGCTTAATACCGAATGCATATCCCATTCGTGAAGTTGATAACTTTTATTGACATCTGTACGAATTCCACCTGCGATGATCAGCATAGGAATACCATCTAAAAAAGCTTCACCTATACCGCTTAAAGCTTGTGTAACTC
>JBAZGP010000095.1:5929-10455 GCA_041652835.1 Lutibacter sp.
ACCAAGGTTCCAATAGTATCTGAAGTACGACTTATGGCATCTGCCATAAATGCGCCGCCACCTTCATGAGTCACTAATATGGGTGTAATTTTTTTGGATTTATTCAATTCATCATAAATTTCGGTATTATGTACTCCTGGAACACCAAATGTATGTGATATTGGTAATTGCTCTAATGCGTTAACAACCAACCATGCACCCGTTTTTTTCATAATAGATTTTAATTTTAAAGTTTTATTCCTGCAATGGTTGCTCCGGCAACCCTACCTGTTAAGATACAAGATCCTAAAAAAGTACCTTCTAATGATCTGGCTCCATGAATGCCTCCACCTCCAAATCCTGCAGATTCGCCAACAGCATATAGTCCCGAGATAACATTTCCATCTTTATCAATTACTTGTGAATTTAAATTGGTAGGTATGCCTCCCAAGCTTTTTCTACTCAAAATATATTGTTTTACCGCAATTAATGGTCCCGCCTTGGAATCTAATATTTTTTGAAATTTTGAGGTTCTGATTTTATCTCCTCTATACAATCTAAAATTGATTAATCGTCTTAACTGTTCATCATTAAAATACGATTTTCCTCTATCAATTTCATTGTCATAATTTTGCAAATCTCTTTTAAGAACCTCCAAATCCACTAAGTTATTATTGCATTGTTGATTCATTTTTTTTACCAACTCTTCAATAGTGTCGGCAACCACAAAATGGTCTGATTCTTTAATCAATCTGTTTACTAATGTTTTATTTCCGAATAAAACCTCTTTTATCATTGTTAATTTATCTCTATTTCTGAAAGCAGTCATATATTCTGAACCCGAAACAGCTAATTCTTTAATGGCAATTTTCCAGTTCATAATACTCCATGAGTACTGATCCTTTGTTTTTAGTATATTTTCTACAAAATATGAAGTATCAGTATAAGGAACAAGGGGAGGATTAAATCTTTTTCCTGTGGAATCGACCCAAATTGAGGACCTAGGAGGAACCAAGCTTAGGCCATCTCTAAACTTTCCTTTTTCTGGATTAGGAGTAGGAATTCCGGCAGCGTAGTGCCATTGTTTATTTAAGTTGGTGGAATGTATTCCTTTTTGTTCCAAATCTAAATGGATGGTTCCATCGGCATATTTATGAGATCCATTTAATAAAGTATCTGGCGGGGTACTGTAGTTGAGATTCCAATGTTTCTTAACCAGTTCCAAATCACCACCTGTAATACCTCCTGTTGCAATGACTATATTCTTTGATGTTATACGTACTCTTTTTTTTGTTAATTCATCCAAAACTTCAACACCAACTACTTTTTTATTTTCTATAATAATAGATTCCACCTTGTGCTGAAACTTTATTTCGAGATTTTCCTTATTTGGATGGTTCAATAAATATTTTACAACTTTATTAGATAAATCATATCCAGTTCCCCAAGTAATATGCCATCTGGGAACTGAATTTCCTTTTATATACATCCCTCGTTCCGGCCAATTAACAACAGGAAGAAACGTAACGTTTTTATTAATAAGCCAATTATAAATGATAGAAATCGAATGATCTGAATAAAACTTCGCCCATTTTGCTCCTAAACTATCTGTTTCGGTAAATTCACCATAACGCAGCCAGTCTTCATAAAGCAATGTGGCTGAATCTTTAATTCCTGCTCTTTTTTGCAGAGGTGTACCAGAAAATAAAATGCCTCCAAAGGATTTTTTTGCCAATCCTCCAAAGTTTTCTTCAATATCTCTTTCAATAATAAGAACTTTTTTATTATTATCCAAAAGTTCTATGGCGGCTGATATTCCTGCCAACCCACCGCCAATGATGATGTTTTCGTATTCAAGAATATTCATAAACTATTTTATAAAAGTGTAAAAATTATTTTTCTGTAAGTTTTTCTTTTCTATACTCATTCCAATTATTAATATTGAATGCCTTTAAAATTCCGATAACCACAAATATAATTTTATCAATGGCATAATTCAAATACTTGCCAGTTTTATTTTTTTTAGAAAGTTGTACTGTGTTTTCTAAAGAATTTTATCATTGGGTAATGCTGGATATGAGTATTTGAGTAGGCTAACATTAAACATTACAAGTTCTCACCAAACTGAAAATCCTTTCGGATTTCCAGAAGTAGGCGAGAACAAGCAATTATTTTTAGCTATTTTCGGTAAAAATTATTCGTTAGTAATAATGATTTTCAACGCTTTTTCTTCACTAGCATTTAAAAACACTTGATAAGCATGTTCAAGTTCAGAAAGAGGGAAATGATGTGTAATCATTTTCTTTAAATCCAAACGATTAGTAGATGTTGCCTTTAATAGCATTGGAGTTGTATTTGTGTTTACAAGTCCAGTTGTTATAGTTAGATTTTTAATCCATAGTTTTTGAATATCAAAATCTACTTTTACACCATGAACGCCTACATTGGCAATATGGCCTCCTGGTTTAACTATTTTTTGACAAATATCCCAAGTTGGAGGAACACCAACAGCTTCAATAGCTACATCTACACCATCACCACCAACTATTTTTTTAACGGCTTCTTCAACGTTTGTAGTTCCAGAATTAATGGTGTGTGTAGCACCCAATTCTTTGGCTAATTTAAGTCGGTTGTCATCTAAATCAATCATAATTATTTTAGAAGGAGAGTAGAACTGAGCTGTTAAAAGTACAGACATTCCAACTGGACCTGCGCCAACTATAGCAATTTCATCTCCGGGTTTTACATTTCCGTATTGAACACCTATTTCATGACCGGTTGGCAAAATATCGCTTAATAATACGGCTATTTCATCATCAATGCTCTTTGGGAATCTATGCAAGCTATTATCAGCATGGGGGATTCGAACATATTCTGCTTGAACTCCATCAATCATATATCCTAAAATCCAGCCTCCATCTGTACAATGCGCATACATTTGTTTTTTACAATATTCGCAAGAACCACAAGAGGTAATACATGAAATTATAACTTTTTCTCCCTTTTTAAATTGCGATACACTTGCACCAACTTCTTCAATAATACCTACACCTTCATGGCCAAGAATACGTCCACTTTCAATTTCAGGATTTTTACCTTTGTAGATACCTAAGTCGGTTCCACAAATAGTTGTTTTCAATACTTTTACAATTACATCTGTTGGTTTAATAATTATTGGCTTTGGTCTTTCTTCTAAAGCGATGTTATGATCGCCGTAATAAACTAGTGCTTTCATTTTTTTTGTTTTTATGATTTACTAAATTTTGCCTACGGGTGAGTATAAGGAAAGCTTTGGTTTTGAAATCAAAATTTTCCGATTTTTAAAGTTACGGTTTTTATTTGTTTTAAATATCATATTTATTTAGAAATAAGCAATTTATTATGCGTAGTGTTGCCGTCTCTAAACGAAATGATTGAAGCAGTTTTTTATTTTTATAAGATTTAAGTTTTTTTTATTTTTTATTAGAGGGCAAAAATTTCATTTAAGCTGTAATTTTCTTTCTTAGGTTATGTGGATATACACCCAGAATGTTGAATAGAAGTTAGGCAAAATTTATTAAATTTTATATTAAAATAATTTTTTTAAATTTTATTTGCTAATGTAAAAAATAGTAATACCTTTATAAGTGAACACTCACATATATAAATAATGAAATAATTATATATAAAATGTGGACAATAGGCTATGTAACCCTTATTAAATTATGTTTTGCTATGATTATTTTTTCTAAATTAAGTTGCCAATTTAAAAAATAGAAATACCTTTATAAATAAACACTCACTTATATATATAAATAATGAAACGATTAGATACTGAGACACGACAAGTTTTAATTAAACAAGCTGTACAAGACATTCTTTCTACAGAAGGTATGTCAAAATTGTCTATCAATAATATTGCATTAAAAGTAGGCGTTTCTGAAGGAGCAATCTATCGCCATTTTAAAAGTAAGAAGGAAATTTTATTGTCTATTATTAATGATGTTTTTGACAATTTAGTGATTAAACAGCAAGAAGTTGCAAATTCGACTTTAGAACCCTCAAAAAAATTATTTACATTTTTCTGTAAACAAATAAACTATTTACTTCATAATAAAGGTATTACAATATTGTTATTTTCACAAGCTGTACACGCTAATGATTCCTATTTAAAAGAACAACTTTTAAAAGTTTTGCAATTTCAAAAAGATCTGTTAAAACAAATAGTTAAAGAAGGAGTCATACAAGGTTTATGGTCTAAACAAATAGATATTGATGATTTTGCAACTTTTTATATGGGTATTCCAGCAATTTTGAATATTGAAATAGTTCTAAGTAAAGAAAATTTTAATCCCGAAGAATTTAGCAACAGAATGTTTGTGCTTTTAAAACGCATTTTAAATCCTTAAAAAATTATATATAGTAACGTGAATTCGATTTAAGCATTTAATCTATTATCAATAATTTCGATATTTAATGAAGGCTTTTTAGAGAAGAAAGAACGCCCAATTAGGCCTGATAATAAATTAGATATGATGTTGTTAAAACTTCTAAGGTGGATGTGTTTA
>JBAZGP010000096.1:0-10378 GCA_041652835.1 Lutibacter sp.
AATGAAATCCCGATTGTCCCCCCACGAACGGTATCGCCGTTCGTGGGGGATTTCTTTCGAACAAATCCCGCGGTGGAAAACCTGTGGAAAACTTTTGGAACTTGTTGCTTTCCCTGTAAGGGAAAAAGAAGTTTTTAATGCAAGGAGTTCATGCAGGGGTCGTGAGGTAATTTCTTTTTAGGGGTCGCGACTTATAGGAGCTAAAAAGAAATTACCGAACTGCATGGACGACTTGCTAAAAAATTTTGAAAAAATTTTTTTAAACTTCTAATGCAACAATTTCCAAATGTTTTCCATTTGGTTTTCCACCGCGGGATTTGTTCGAAAGAAATCCCCCACGAACGGCGATACCGTTCGTGGGGGGACAATCGGGATTTCATTTTATTGTATTTTTTCTGTGTTTTTGCTTAAATCCCTAAAAAAGAGCCTAAATGGCTCTTGTTTAGGGTTTAAAATGTTCCTAAAAGCTCCTAGAATGCCTTTAAAGGCATTCATTTTCATTAAAAGGTATAAAGTATCGTCTAAGGCCTGTTCATCTGACTGGGTAGATAGCTTACTCGCTTAGAAACGATCCTGATCTAGTTACAATCCCTTGTTTTTACATTTTTTTTAAAATTAAAAAAACAAGTTAATCTAATTCGAGATTTAGCGTAGTTCGAACATGGTTTGGTTAAACTCTTTCTAAAGTATTGTGTAGTTTTAATTAAAGTTTAGGATCATTCAATTAAAAAGATTTGGAACACCAAGTGTTTTTTAAAAATAAAGGGGACAATAAAATACTCTGGGGGAAATAAAAAGATTTGGAACACCAAGTGTTTTTTAAAAATAAAGGGGACGCTAAAGTACTTTTTTAAAAAGAAACTCTTTTTAAACACCAAGTGTTTTTTAAAAATAAAGGGGACGCTAAAGTACTTTTTCAAAAAGAAACTCTTTTTAAACACCAAGTGTTTTTTAAAAATAAAGGGGACAATAAAATACTTTGGGGGAAATAAAAAGATTTGGAACACCAAGTGTTTTTTAGTTTGTAAAGGAAAATTTGAAAGTACTTTTAATTAAATAAAGGGTCAGCTCGCTGCGCTCGCTTTTAAAATATAGAGTCAGCGCGCTGCGCGCGCTTAAAAGAGCAATGCTGATCTATCGGCTCGCTTCGCTCGCCTCTCCCCAAAGCGCTAAAAGCGCTCGCCACTACAAAAAAACAAACAAGCGCTTCGCGTGTAGTGGCGTTTAAAAAAAAACCTGGCGGTAATTTTTTAAACAATGGGGAAGCTCGCTGCGCTCGCTGTAAAGTCTGGGGGGCTCTGCCCCCCTAAACCCCCCGAAAAATCTTTGTTGGCGCAAAGGGTTAGGACAGTAGTATTGACGTTTTGACGTCAATACTACTGGAGAATTACACGACAACGATTACATCGTTGTAAACCATATTATCATATTCAACGACATTTTGATGTCGTTGAAATATGGTACATGTAAAAGGTAGGAAAACTAAAGTTTTCCACAAGATCTCCACATGGGGGGTTGACAAAAAAATAAAAATATAGTAGTATCATAACTATGACGTTGAGAGTTAAATGATGACTGCGTCTTGAAAGATGTTGTGCCTCTGTAGTCATCTCAGTACAACACGGCCGAATGTTAATTCATTCCGTTTAAGAGTCATCAGCTAAATACCTGGGCGTCCCGAGCGCTCCAAATACACGGGCGAAGAACACAAAATCTATTGACAAATACAGGTAGGAAGTACTCAGAGCCTTGCGCTAAAAAAGCGCGAGCTCTGAGAGACTTTTTTACTACAACGAAGAACACAATTAATTTCTTAATAAGTAAATATACCATTATAATCTAAAAATTTTTTGGGCGCGAAAATTTTTTAAAAATAAATCAAAATTAAATTTAAATAAAATGCTACTATACTTTGTTTTTGGGGCAATAGGATCTTTACTAAAAGACATAGTCAATGACAACTGCTTAACATTACCTAGTATAAAAAAAGGAAAATTCTATCTAGGTTTTTTTGGGGGAATGGTAATAGGAGCTATAGCAGGATACTTAACAGACCATTCAATTATAATGGCATTCACATCAGGCTTTACAGGCGCTAGTGTGATAACAATGCTAACAGCTAAAAAAAAGGAGGAAACTGTAACGGAGACACCTAGCATTGAAGAACAAATCAAATCAATAGCATTAGAATATGGAGTAGATCAAGTATTAGCCCTAAATGTAGCTAATTGCGAAAGCGGATTAAATATAAAGGCAACAAACACAAATACAGACGGATCAGTTGATAGAGGGCTCTACCAAATAAACAATAAATGACATCCTGAAGTCACAGATGAACAGGCATTTGATCCGGAATATTCAATAAAGTTCTTTTGTAAAGCAGTCAAAGACGGGCATATAGACTGATGAAATAGTTCAAGAACATGCTGAGCAAAGTAAAAGAAAATTGAAAAAGACTTGACAAACAACAAAAAATTTGCTATAATCAAAAATGATGAGAGACTACAAAAAAACGCAAGGCGGGGAGAAAACCGCCTTGGTTTTTTTTATTAGCACAAATATAAAATAATCAAAGGATAAGTAACTACTTCTTAAAAGAAGCTATAAAAATGTCATTCATCAATTTAGAACGTTTATCAAGGAAATCTTTCATTTCTTTCTGATCACATAAAGAAGCAGCACGACAAAAAGCAATACTTGCTTTTTGATAGTTTTTAAGATTAAAATAACACTCACCTATTAAGTTCCATGTATCAGCTTCTTTTCTTTGCCAGGGACGATAAAGAGTCATCATTTCATTTTTATGGAAACTTTCAACAAAGGATTCAATAGCTTTAGATCATTTTTTACTTTGATAAAGAATCATACCTTTTAACTTAGAGATCTCTCAACGACCAGGAAATTCTCTATCAGCAATACAAGCATAATGAAATGCAGTACGATTGCGATTCATCATCATAAAACATACAGCACAATGAAAAATAACAAATCATCTCTCCTGAACATTAGGAGATATTTTAAGGTATCTTATATAATAATAGATAGCCTTTTTTAATTCATCTCTAGCTTGTCAATAACAGCCAAGATGAAAAAGAGCCCTGGCGTTTTTAGGATTTTTCTTTAACTCTTCACCCATTAAACGAGGAACCATATCATCACGTTGTTTGTTTCTAAATTCAATAGCTTCAGTAGATTGAAAACCAACACGGTTATGAATAACACGGAATCCGGGATATACTTCAGTCTTATTACACATCTGTTTTTCATGTATTTTACCTTCAAAATGCACACCATTTTTATAAATTCGAGGGTTAGGAAATACAAATCCATTTTCTAATTCTACAGAAACTAAAAGACCGTCAGACTCAGACTTTAAAAATCTTTCTAAATCATCACTTTTAGAAACATACTCATGTCCGTCTAAAAACATAATTCATTTCGTCTTTACCCCTTCTTGAGCAAAATTCCTAGCTCAAGAAAAATCGTCTTGCCATTCAAAAGTTTTTAAAGTGTCTGCATAGAGTTTTGATATCTCAAGGGTTTTATCTGCAGAACGAGAATCGACAGCAATAACAATATTATCAACAAAATCAATACAGGATAGAATAGCGGGTTCAATTCCTTTTTCTTCGTCTTTTACAATCATTACTAAAGAAAGAAGATCATCATTTTTTTCACCTAAGTCACACGTCATCATTATTTGACGACGAGCACCTGGTCAATTATAAAATTTAACTTTGCCATAAGGAGAGAATCTTTTTCTAAGTTCCGGAATAGTTAGTTCTCTAAGATGAGAAGGATCCGGTACGCGAGGACCATTAGGGCAGGTAACAATAATACGAGTACCTGGTTTTGCGTTTTTAAAAATAGGGTCAAGGATTTTTTCGTCACTAGTAAAATGTTCAAGAAATTCGGTAACAACAATAGTATCGTATTCCGAAAAATCAAAATTGCTAAGATCAGAACAGTCATGAATTATAAAATGAGCGTCATGGCGTCTAACAAGATTTGCTTTCTTTAATGCCTCTACTGAGAAATCAACACCAGTATATGGTCCAAAATAGTAGTCGGATAACAAGGCAAAACAACAGCCTATATCTAGAACGCTACCTTTACAAAGATTTGCAATCCTAGAGAAACGAGTAGGATCACCATTGTTATCAACAGTACTTTCTTTATAGTATTTATCATAATCAAACATATATATAATTTAATTATTGTTTTAAAAAAGAGTTAGGGGGCAATGCATATGGCCCCCTAACAAAAAGCTTAGGCACCTGTGAAGTCGGCAACCATTCCTTCAATATCAGCAGTAACCCAGGAAGCCAAGGCTGTTGAATATGGAGTTCCTGTCAAAGGAAACGCCACTGCAGCTTTAGCAATCAAATAAAGACCAAGGCCTTTATCGTAAGCATCGATAGTATCATAATCAAGAGAAAAGTCGACGAGACCAAGAGTTGTAGCTGAAGATTGAAACACTGTCTTGTAGGTATGAGCAGTGAATTCAGCTAACATCGAGGCATAAGCAGTCGCATCTGTCAAATAGTGATCAATGATATACTTGACTAAGAAGGATTGCTTAGTTTGCCCACCTGGAATTAATTTCAAGGTAATTAATTGTTGAGCAAACGCAGATACTGTAGTACTTCCTGGATGAGGTAAGATTTCTCCTACAGCTCTTCCGGTTCCTGCTAATATAGTTCTCTGGTTACCTTGACCGGCAGACATCTTGTTTGCAGGCTTTAACCATTTACGAACTACATTAACTCCCTTTCAACCGAAATAAACCAAAGTATCGGCTAACTTTCCACTAGCAGTAAAAGATCCTAATGGACCTGAAACTTTAACCATGTGGATACGTTTAAAGAATTTATTAAGAGAATTAGATGTCCCGACATTTAATTAGATGACATATACTCACGAATGAAAAGATTCTGACCTGTAATATGTTTAAGTTGTGCTTTATGATTATATCATACTTTCTGCTCAAAAGTCAAGCCCAGTCAACCAAGGGATATTTCATCCCCAAAATATAGATGACCAAAGCGAGATACTCCAAAAAGAGATTGTCAACCAATTACAGCAGTTACAAATTTTTCTCGGTTTAAAAGAACATCAGGATCTCTGGGGTCTCTAGGAAGATAGTACTTAGTTCTAATAGTCATCTTTCCTTCTTTACATTTACGTGCACAATAAATACCGGATAATTGCAAATAACTACCATACTCTACATCACCATAAATAGATCTGCCGAAAGGTTCAAAAACTATTCCAACAAATTCATCTCCATAATAGGAATAAGCAAATCTTTGAAATCCAAACTCACTAGGTTTTGAAAACATCTTATGAGCTGCAAAACTAATCATATTAAAAGGAAAGAAAGCTTTTGCCATATTACATTTAAGTTAAAGTAGTTGTTAATCAGCTAGATCCGTCATAGATAGAAAGAATTCCAGTAGCAGGATCAAATCAAGAAGAACCGGCAACAGGGGAAGCAGGAGCTTCAGTTGAATATTTAGAATATGTTTCTAAAGCTACAACTTCATCTTCTAACTTTGTTAGATCTTCAACAAAGAGAACTGTCTTTTTTGTTGGATCATATACAACACCAGATTTATTTTCTTTAGCTCTGGGTGTATATACACTATCAGGATAATCAGCCATGATATAATTTTTAAAATTTTTTATTAATTAATTTATTTTTTAATAGGATGTCAACCAGGTTGACGTTCTTTATCAAAACGAAGAATATTATAATGTTTTTTAATCTCCTCTGCACTCAACCCCCTGTTATATATTCTTACTTCATCAAGAGAGCCGTCAGTGAGTTTATATTCGGTTGGGCTATATGCGCCAATGTATTTTATCCGATTAACTGAAGGAAATAGCGGCGTACCAGTAAGATTTATTTCGGCGCCTAGTTGAGATCCATTACGATATATTTTTCCTACTTTATTCGAATAATCACAAACTATTACTATATGAATTCATTGGTTATCTAAATTCTGAAAAAAATTAACGTTATTAAAATATGTCGCCACAGACCCATTACCATAAAAGTAGTAAAGAGCATTAGAATTAAAATACCGATAAATAAAAAGGTGGCCAACTGTAGAAACTTGGGCATTTTCAGCCAAAATTACTTGTCGTATTGTACTGTTTAATTGACTCTTCATTCACGCCTCTATCGTAAGTATCCCTGTATTAGGTATAGCAAAAGAAGGAGTTTGTAAATAATCATTACCGTCAAAATGTAAAGCTTTACCATATGATTTTTTAAAACTATCATCACGTCTTGGGCAATCAGAAGGATAAGTTGGTTTCAAAGTAGCATGATGACCATTACCAGAATAATCAAAAGCAGTAGCTCCAGATAATTCATTCATTGACCAATAAGCAACAAGATTTGAATGAGTATAGAGATCAGCTTGAGCTACTTTTATAAAATAGTTAAAGCCGGACATTTTTAGTTTATGTTCAACAACATAAGTTTCATACGGAAGTTTTTGAGCAAGAGTCATTGTTTGTCATTGAGCTGTTAAAAGGGCAATGATGTGTCGTTGTGTTCATTGTTTTTGCGATATTTCTTTTTTTGGATAATGAAAATCACGAACCTGTTGACCAGATTTTCTACGGGAATATGTTAAAGTTTTTGCTAGCGAGCCATGAGCTTCATTACTCATACAAGCACCGGACACTTTCACCATAGGTTATATATGATTTAATCACAAACTATTAAAAAATTTGCTAAATTCAGAAATGTTCTCAGGGTTATGTATAATAACAGAGAGTTCTTGATTCATTTGAAAAGCATTTTGAGTATAATTATGAGAACCAGTGATAACTATCTCATCGTCAATTATCATCAACTTACAATGAACAATTCCTTTTGTTGCGATTCTTTTTGCCTGGCATTTAAGACCTTGAAGTATCTTAATGATTTCATCAAAATTGGCAATAGCTCGAACTTGGACACCACGCCTTGCGGCGCGGACTACAGCCTGATTAAATAGCTGAACGGCAGCTCCTGGATCATTTGGATATCATCGTCAATCGAATACGATGATATCGATTGACTTTGTGGCAGATTCCAAATAAGGAATTACTTTTTTGGGGAATTGCGAACCAACGACGGCTTCTATGTCCATATTTATTTTTTTAATTTATTTATATATTTTTCTTTCAATTGGGAAACGAGCATCATCCTGCGTCTTATTTCTTTAAGATGTTGGACACATGCTTTCACAATTTCCTCTGGAGTTTCTACACACTCCTGCGGGCATATATGTTCCATACCGTCCAATCCATTTTTAATTTCATCAGGACACTGACACCCTACAACTTCGTTACCGAACAGGTCTTGTATTTTACCCATGTGTTTTTTTATTTAGAATTTTTTTTATATATATTTAGAAAAACCCAAATAACTTCATCAAACCTATCATAATAGATACTACTATTATAGCATATAATCATCAGAAAAGCAATAGCAAAATGCTAGAAAATACCTTTTTCATAGCCTAAAATTTATTTTTTTCTTTTAAGAATTTTCTTTTTAATGTGTTCTCAAATAGCAGTTTTTCTCATCTTATCAACACATCAAATACAACAACATTTTTCATAAGCACTCAGATCATCCTTCCCAAAAAAATACGCAGGACTAGGACTTCACTTTCCACATCTGAGGCATTGTATATATGTTTCTTTCATAAAATATAAATTATTTTAATTAAGTGCCAGTCTCGTCAATACCTCTCATTATTTTACGGATAACTTTTGAAGGAGTAGCAAAAGTAGCAATAAATATATAGGTTCCGTCAAAGGCAAGAGCATTACAATAATTTTCACCTGAGGCACCAGTTCAGGTAGCAACAGTAGCCATAGCAGAAGGATCAACCTGTACTATTTTAGTAGGGGAAAGACTATGTCCTGCATAAATATATGTCCCGTCAAAAACAAGAGAAGTGATCTGATTAACACCAGAAGCACCAGTTCAAACAGTAACAGTAGACATATCTGAAGGATCAATCTTAACAACCTTACCAGGACCAGTATATAAACCAGCATAAATATATGTGCCGTCAAAAATAACAGATTTGACCTCATTCTCACCTGAAGCTCCGGTCCAAGTAGCAACAGTAGACATATCTGAAGGATCAATCTGAATAACTCTTCCGGGGACATCCATAACACCAAGATAAATATATGTTCCGTCAAATGTAATACAGGAAGTAGTATTAGGACCACCAGAACCAGTTCAATCATCAACAAGAGACATGTCTCCAGGATCAATCTTGACAACCATTAATGGGGATCCAGAAAGAGCACAGTAATAATAAACACCGTCATAAACAAGCCTACTCGCTTGCCTAGTATCACCTGCTCTAGTTCAGGTTGCAACAGTAGACATATCAGAAGTATCAATTTGGATCACCTTACCAGGAGCTGTACCAAGACTAGCAACAAGATAGGTTCCGTCAAAAATTAAAGAGGTAACCGTAAGCTCACCAGCTGCACCAGTCCAGGTATCAACAGTCTCCATTGTAGAAATATCTATCTTACAAATTACTGCAGGATTAACCTGGAGACCTACATAAAGATACTGACCGTCAAATGCAAGACTATAGGCATAGTCTTGACCAGCAGCTCCAGTTCAAACATCTTTTAAAATATCTAAAGCAACATGCGGCCACATTGCTAAAAGTCTCTTTCAAGCTGAAATACTATGCCTATGCTTTTCTCAAACTTCGCCAATACCTATTTTATCAGCAATAATAGAACTAGCTAAATGATCAATAATTTCTGCAGCCTTATGCGATTGCAAAGACTCACCAACACCAAGATGAGATGTCTCATCGGCATTATGTTCGGCTACAATTCTATCTATAGCTTCTTCAATAGTTTCATTATCGGTTTGACTCTTTGCAAGCATACTTCATGTAGGGTTAGACATAGCGTTATCGATTAGAATTTATTTCATCTTGAATAGAGATAAAAGAACAACAGATAAGAAATAAAAGAATAACAACATTTAATATTAAATAGAACTTAGCTAAGCCTAGACCTACACCGAAAGAAAGATAATTTCACACTCCAAAAGAATTTAAAAGCAGTGCTAGAAATATTACCAATCTTCATAATTTATTTTTCATATCTTAATTTTAAAAAATAGTTAAAATCTGGGGAATTGATGACATAAGCCAGTCAATTCCCCGCCTATATCACTACTCTGTTTCTCCTACACTTTCCTTCTTTTGGTAACCTTCTAAAATCTTAAGAATAAGATTTTTGATTGTTTCAATACGAACAGCGTTCGCACCGTCGGTTGTACCAAAAAAATTATCAGTTAGCACTTCTGCTAAAATTGTATCAATTTCGTCCATGACAATTTTTTAGATTTTTTTATATAAGGTTTTTCGACCATTTAAAAATCTCTGTAAATTGAATCATATTGAGCACCTTCAGGCAAAGTAATGACAGCTCAGTGCGCAGGAATCTGATAAAATGCACGTGTAAATCCTTGAAGAATATCTAGGCAGTATGGATCCCTTGCTCAGTTCTGACCTGAATGTACTACTGATATATTATCAAAATAAACATCTCCTGTCAAGTCTTTTACGTGAAAATACATGTCATATCTTATGACATAACTTATCAAAGTTGTCAATGTAGCAGTAGCTGAAACTCAATCATCTCCAGAATCATCACCAAAATATGCTATACCGAAAAAACAGAAACCGAATATTGCCGGGAGAAAAGAATTCAAAAGCATATCAATTTCAAGGTCTTGATATCTATCAACACCTTGATATGAATATCAAAAACGAAGATAAAATTTAGCAAAAGGATTTGCTAAAATAGAAGCCAAAGATAATTTATAATTCAAAGAAATTGTAATTGGCAAAAAAAGATCTTCAGTAACAAGTATTGGTTCATACATACCTTTTTTGCCACGCACTTTTCTTGAAATTCAATAAAAGTGCGGATGTATTTGAATTATTTTAATTCATTTGCAGGAGATTCAACGTGAAGATTACCAACTCAACTCTGATGAAATAATGAAGGAGTCGCCGATCCAGCCATATCATTTTTGATTCGAGCAGATTGATCCTGAACGAAAAGTCGTCAACCATTCATAATAGAACCGTCAATGTGAATGCCATAATAGGACTCACCAAAAATGGCAGTGCCGTAAACTGTTGATCCAAGAAGTCAAACATCAAGATTAATTAGATTTTTTTCGACTGCAGCAGCAGCTGCTCAGTCATCTTTAACGTCACTGCCAAAGCCAGCTCAAAGGGCAGCAATTTGAGGAAGTAAAGATCGAGCAGTCAAACCTTTTTTCTTTTTGACAGAGAAATTAACAATCTTTTTCCTG
>JBAZGP010000097.1:0-10330 GCA_041652835.1 Lutibacter sp.
GTGTTTATATTGCCGTCTTTTTTAAGGCTTTTACTCGCTTTTATAATAACTTTTATATTAGCCATTTATTTACCTTTGTAACCGCTTGCGTATATTGCTCTGGCTTGTTTTTGCGCTTTAGCTTTAGATTTATATACTTTACCGCTTTTCCCCCATTTATATCCACCTTTGACTTTATGTACTGGCATAATTATGTCCTTAAAATGTTTTGATATTTAATCCATTTTTGCCCTTACACAGTTCCTCGCTTACTATATTGGCATAAATTCGTAAATACTGACTTATTTTCCGCCATTGTTCTCTGGTTGTATTTCTGTCATAGTCTTTTAAGACAAATTTAAACCATTTATTGTTCATTATTTTCTGCCGCCTTTTTTCTTTTTTCCTTTGCAAGCCATTTATTTACTATCCTTAAAATCTGGTTTTGAGCAGTATTATTGTATTTTTTATGTCCGCCAAAGAGATTGTTAAATCTTGTAGTGCTGTGGATTGCTCGACATTGTTAGGCTTTAATTTAGCCGCAAGCCCCTGCATTTTGTCGTAATGGTTTTCTATTTTTGTAATTATCCTGTTAACCATATAACACTATTATGCTATTTTTTAAATCATTTGTCAAGCTTTTTTCTGTTTTTTATAACTATTCTGCTTATTTACATTATTTGTTTAAAATAAGTTAAATATATATTGACAAAGTACCGATGTATATGTATAGTGATACTTAGTTAACAAGCTAATAACAAATTTTTTAGGAGTTAAGTATACAAGATAATTATAACTTATTTTAAAGGAGATTAAAAATGGAAACAGACTATGAAAAACAGGCAGAAAACTTTTTAACTGCAACCGGCACAAAATTTAAAGCTGTGTATTTAGACTGGCGACCTTATTTTCCAGACGACAAGCAAAGCAGGGCAATTTTCAAAATAACACTAAGGCGAGGCCGTAAATCTTACACTTTCACTTTCGGCCAGAGTATCGCAGGTAAAACACAAACACCGTCAGCCTGCAGCGTTTTGGCTTGCCTTGAAAAATGCGATGCCGGCAGTTTTGATGATTTTTGTGATAACTTCGGATATTCAAAAGACAGCCGAAAAGCAGAAAAAATATACAAAGCTTGTTGTTTGCAACATCGCCGATTATGTGATTTATACACCGAAGCGGAGCTTCAGAAAATGGCAGAAATACAATAATTCTTTACCCTGCACAGCGCGCCGGTTCAATTCCGGCACAGGGGATTATGGACTTGATTTTACTATTATCAGCGTTTGTGTTATATTTAAAATTAAAGAGAATTATTAACTTTATATAGAAAGAAGGGTGTTAAAATGAGTATCAATGAAGAATCTTGGAAAATTGGCTTTATTGGCAATGGAATAATCCGAATTGAACACGAGCAAAATGGGCTTCCGTATATCGGCAATGTACGTTATAGCCAAAATCCACTCGCAACAAAAGATATTGCTATGAAGCGCGCGGCAATTATCGCTGTCGCACCAAAACTGTTAGAGGCAGCAAAGGCTGTGTTAGAAAATTGCCATAACGCTATTGACTGCCTTGACGGGAATAAGCCTTTTGACGCTGAAATTTTCATAAACAACAGCAAACTTGAATTGCAGGCCGTTATTGCAGCAGCAGAAAGTGAGGAATAACAATGGCAAATTCACTAAGGGCACTTGCTTATGTTTTGGCAAAAAGTCATTGCTTAAACGAAAAAGCTGTATTCAAATGGCTAAAAAATCATCACGACGAAAACTTCCATATCGAACACGCCCAAAAATATAGGTCTGACTCTGACTGCAATTTTTTGCACAGCATATTAAACAATATAGATTACAAAGAAGGTGAGGAATAAAAATGAGGCCATTACAAAAAAAATATTGCGATGATGCGCCCCGAAAACCTGTGAAAGAACCAGAAAAACCCAAATATAACTACGACACCGCCGATGAACTGCATAAAATTACTCGTTTTTTGTGGGAATATGGTATTGGATACACCGTTGACCCCGTTAAGAAAACAATAAAACTATTACATAATGACGTCTGCTTCAAGATGAGTCAAGCTGTCGCAGAGTTATTAAATAATTATGACATTTTAAACACAAGGGGCAAAAATGAAAAAAGACCGTAAACCGAGAACATCTCCAATTAAGGCTATTTTTGGCCTGAACTACCGTGAAATGGCAGCAATCGGCGGGGGCACACTACAGGCATATCAGAAGATTTATAAGCTATACGGCGAAGCAGGGCTGCGTAAAGAGTTAGTTAGAATGGGTATAATAGAAAGTGAGGTAAAGTAATGAAAAAGAAATTAGAGAATTATATCGCATCTTATATCCGGCGCGAATTGGAAACAAAATACAAAGGGCGTTCGCAACTACTTTTCGACAATCTGGTAAGCATCTCCGCAGATTGCATCGCCGCTTTTGAATCCACAGAAAACTGCGAAATAAACATAAAAACACTATAAAGGCACAAAGGGGCTGGCGAATAAACCAGCCCCTATTTATTCCAGTTTTTTACTGGCCTTGTTAAATTGTAAAAGATAATTGGCTAAATCTATTCGCTCGCGCTCTTTACGTTCGGCAATCGGGTCTTCTTTGGGTATTACTAAAACAGGAAAATTATGCGATATTACCCCCTTGCTTCTTTTCTCCCTGAATCCACAGCCAATTTGCGAGCCAAAGTTCATAAGTGCAATCCATTGAAAATAATGTATCATATTTTTCTAAAGTAGTCAAGCAAAAAAGACGATATAAGCACATTGAAAGGAAATACAATGCTTACCATTCAAGATGTTTACGAGCACGAAGTAGAACTTGCTAAACTCAAACTCAATGCCGAAGATTTAGCAGAATCTTTGATAAGATTTGTAACCGAGTTTGGCACACAAACGCAATGCAACCAAATAGTTATGTATTTGACTACCGGCGTGCATTTAAAACCTGAAAAATTTATTTGAAATTGTTCTTGACAAACAGGCAGATTATAAGATAATGCTTATAGTCTTAAATGTGATTGGTGCAAGAAAAAACAAACTCAATATCGCAACTTTAAGGCCAGTTAGCCGTTTTTTCTTACCACTAATCCGCTAACTTGGCCTTTTTTATTGCGCAGAAAGGGATTGCGATGGAGCCGATTAAAGATTTAAATGAATTGCGTGCATATCTGTCAAAAAACGTTGGGAAATCAGTTCTTGCTATCAGAAATGGATATTGGAAAAACTTTAAACAGCCCCTATCGCACCTACTTATAACGCCACCGCATTGGGAAGCTATGCGAACGGTTATTGTGGCGAACCGTGATACTGGCATAAGAGCTTGCGAAAAATATCAAAAGGAAGATGGGGACATAGAGATAATGCGATTGCAAAAATCGGAAGTAAAAGAGGGGATTAAGCCTGAACGTTGGGATAAAATTACAGTAAAATGTTCCCAATGGCTTGAAGATAATGGATTTTATCCAAAACAAAGCAGAATTACGGCGGAAACGCCAGAATTTATACAACAATGACAAAAGTTTACGACATATCTAAGATAAATTTTAAAAGTTAATCAGGTAACTATACGGTTGGCGTAAATACCTTGCCGTGATACGAGTGTATCGAAGAATGGAAGCCCCCGATTCGACAAGAGTTGACTACTCTTTGGGTATAAAGATTAGTGCTGTTCAGATAACAGCTTTAATCTCCCTACCCAATAGAACGGCTGAAGGGACGTTACCGGATTGTGAGGATAGACGGTACTATCTTTAGGAAGTCGTCTAATATGAAATCACAATAAAGAAGGGAAAGAAAAAATGAACGGAGAATTAAGAGTTGCCATTGAAAGCGATAAGGCCATAAATGATATTTGGCCGAGAATAGGACTGGCCGGATATGTTGGGAGTATATCGCACGGTACGGCGGGAGACGTTATAGACGATGTTGACATATCAGGCATTTTTATATCACCCGAAAGCCATTATTTGGGATTGACGCCCATTGACCATATAGTCAGGGTAGATGTGGCCGAAAAGTATGATTTTGCTCTATTCGAGTTGAGAAAGTATTTCAGGCTTTTGATTGCAAATAACCCAAACGTATTATCTTTACTGTGGATACCGGAAAATATGTATTTTACAAAAAATGATTGGGGAAAATTATTACTTGAAAACAAAAAGATGTTCTTGTCTAAAAAATTATACAAAACTTTTGGCGGGTATGCGTATAGCCAATTACAACGAATGACACGATGTTGCACCGAACAGGCTTATCAGGGCGCAAAAAGGAAAGAAAGATTTGCTCGATTTGGGTATGATTGCAAAAACGCTGCGCATTTAATCAGGCTCTTGAAAATGGGAATTGAGGCGTTGGCTTCTGGCGAGATAAATATTTTTAGGCACGATGCTAAAATGTTAAAAGAGATAAAGTTTGGTGGCTGGACATTAGAGCAAGTTCAAAGTGAGGCTGACAGACTGCAAAAACTGCTCGATGAATCTTTTGTTCGATGTACTTTACCGGAAAATCCAGACTTTAAGAAGACAGAAAATTTGCTGATGGAAATACTAAAACAAAATATTTAATATTTCCTCTTGACAGATTGAAAAAAGTTTGTATGGTTTAAATTGTGATACTTGAAAGTAAATATTCTGCCGTTCCCGTCTTGACCCCAATCAGATAAAATCTGTCAGGTATCGCACAGGATGGGAGCGGCTTTTGTTTTTGAGGTGTAATTATGGGACAAGTAGAATGTAATGGAAAGATTATAAAGACATACGATAAGTGCCCTATATGTGGATTGCCTTTTAGTGATTGGTTTGTGTGGGGTGCTTGGCGACATTGCTTCCCTTGTTGGTCTAAAAGGTTTCGACACAATATTGTAGTTCTTGAAACGGGCGAGATAATACGCAGACAGTGAATGGAGATATGAGATTATGAACCGAGAGCATAAATTTAGAGGCCAAAGAGTAGATACGAAAGAATGGGTTTATGGATACCTTATACGGTTTAGCAACCAAGATTTTATATGCAATCAAAAAGAAATTCCTATTGGAATTTTTTGTTTCAATAAACCTAATGGCGAAAGGGTCAATGCTGTGTCGAGTATGTTTTCTTGTTTTGTCGAAGTTCTCCCTGAAACAGTGGGTGAATACACAGGCTTAACAGATAGAAACGGTAACGAAATATATGAAGACGATGCAGTAAAATGGCTCGGCATAGGAATTAAATATGTTGGTTGCGTGTATTGGGATAAACGGAAGTTATATTATATCGTAAAAGGCATACATTGCAACAGAGCGATAGACACGACTGACCACGAATGGTTTGAAATTATCGGTAATACTCACGATAATCCTGAACTAATGAAAGCATAAGTCTTATTTACCTTTAAACTTACAAAATTACATAAGTATATATGTAATAAGCATTTGCTTATTTAATTAGAAAAGGAGTTAGTTATGAGCGATAAAGAAAAGATAAAAGAAAAATTATTGGATATTGAAAAGCACTTACAGATTTATTTTCAAACTGCCAGAGAATTTGCACCAACTAAAGACGCGCACATAAATCAAGCTAAGACGTTTTTGCAACAGCTTCTTGCCGAACTCGATAAGCCTGAACCAAAGCAGGAAAGCGGTGAGTTTGTAAAACTCATTAAAGAACGAAATCTTATTTTCAGGGATGTTTCGGAATTAAGCTGCGTTCTTAAAAAAGCCTGCGACATTATAGAAGCACAGCAAAAGGAAATTGAGAAACTGAAAACTGCTGTACTGAACGCATTTAATTTTACGAAATATGCTGGTTCCTGCCGAATGGCTAATACACAAGAATATATGGAAGCATTTTTTCAAAAATGTAGTGATTTGCAAATTGAGACAGAGCAGTATTTAAAGGAGTCTGAAAAATGAGCGATAAAGATTTAATTTGCGGATGCGGTAGCGAGGCGAAAGTTTACGAAATACAAAGAAAAAGTTTGGGCGGAGTAGATGAATATTTTGTACAGTGCGGGAAGTGTTTAGTTGATACCGAATGCTATGCTACCCAAAAAGAGGCAGAGGATGTTTTCCGTCTTGCAACCAGAGCCGATTTAGTCAAACAACAGGCCGAGAAGATTGAGAAAATAAAAAAGTATATTGACGACCCCGAAAATGGCGACAAGATTGTATTTTCACAAATTATAAGAAATATTCTAAACCAAAAACTATAACTATCCTGCTATTTCAACCCTGATTTAAACCGTAATTTGCTACTTTGATATAAATTTGGTGCTAATGTTATAAATTAATGCAAAATATTACAAAAAAAGATTGACAATAAAATAAAGGTTTATATAGTAATGTTTATGAAAAATAAAAAACGGAAAAACGACAGTAAGTTCAGAGACGCATACGGCTATACGTTGTCGGAAATGACAGCCTTGTTCGCAGCGTCAAGCACAAAGATTTTAAAGTGGCACTATACTGGTGTGCTTCAAGACAAACTCAACGACAGACTCAAAGAAAATAAAAGCTGAAATTAAAGGAGTGAAAAAATGTTAGTAAAAATAGTAGAAAAAAAAGACACTGTAACAGAAATGACAATAGATGAATTGGCGGAAAAAGTTTTTATCGGTTTAGTTATTAAAAAAGGGGTTAAAATATTTGGCAGTGCCGGAATAGGGGATAAATGGTATATTTATAGAAATGGCCTTGACGGTTATTTTATGCCAATTATGTTACCGTGCTATCAATATAACATTCACACAACAGAATTAGTGAAATTATTAGAAATAATAAAGGCTGATGGAAATATTGAATTCCATACATTTGAAAATGCTAAAGAGCTATATAAGTGGCTTGCGGAATAACCTATTCATTCTCCTAAAAGCAGGGTGGCAAAAGGGAAATTTACTGCCCTGCTTTATTAAAAAGTAAACGCTCTTTGAAACAAAATGCAGGTGTCTCCTCCTCCTGCAAACATAGACTGGCCGGAAAAGCTGATATGCGGTTCCGGCAGTCATTTATCGCGGCGTAGAGCAGTCTGGTAGCTCGTGAGGTTCATAACCTTGAGGTCGCTGGTTCAAATCCTGCCGCCGCTATTGAGCGAAAGCTCATAAGAAACTCTGAAAGTCTGGAACTGCTTAAATGCACACCTGATACGTAGCAGGGCAGGTAATAGGCTTGACGGCTCGGAGAGACGAGCATTTGAAAAGTTAATATGAGTCGATAGTGGTGGAATAATACACACGAAGCCTATCGTCTGTCTTGCCAGAACCTAATAGGCTAATCGGATTGCTGGCTTGGACCTGAATGCAGGTATGAAATAACCCTGCCTATCGGCTCATATATTTTGCGGTATTAGTGTAACGGTAGCACTGCGGGCGCCTACACGTGAGACCTGTAAGACTGGTTCGACTCCAGATACCGCATTTAAGAAGAAGATAAGCCACAGGCGGGGCTATAGCCGCCAAACCGAAATTATTTTTTATATGGAGATAAGAAAAATGAAAACTCTAATTCTGACTCTGTCTATCGCAGGTATGGCTATTGCCGATATACCCGACAATAATGATTTGGCAGACGCTATATTCCAAGCAGAGGGCGGTTATAAAGCCGAATATCTATACGGTATCAGGTCGGTTAAATATAAAGACGAAGCCGATGCAAGACGTATCTGCCTAAATACTATCAGGAATAACAAAGTAAGATTTCTCAAACAGGATAAATACAAAGACTATCTTGAATTTCTGGCGAATAGATACTGTCCGGCCAAAGGCAAGAGCTTAACTACCGCAGAAAAGAAGTTAAACTGTAACTGGCTGAAAAATGTTAGATACTTTCTGGCACAAAGGAAAAGAAAATGAGCAGAGAAATAAAATTTAGAGCTTGGGATAAAGCGAAAGATAAATGGATAGACGGAGCTTATGGTTTCCATATTTTGGGTGAAAATATGCTCATAGGCGGTTTGTTTCACGATTACAGCATACCAGATTTGAACAATATTATTGTTATGCAATACACAGGCTTAAACGACAAAAATGGCAAAGAGATATACGAGGGGGACAAATTAAACAATCCAAATGACGCAAGTGCTTTTGAAATTATTGAATGGAACGTACTTAATGGCTGCTGGCAATTGGGAGAAAATGGCTTTCCCATAGGAAAATATAGATTAAGTGATTTTTGGGAAGTCATCGGCAACATTTACGAAAACCCTGAACTATTAAACAAGGATGTTTAAAATGAAAAAGACTCAAAATGAAATGCTTGATAATTGGTTACGAAAAGGCCGAAAGATAAATCAAGGTCAAGCATTAAAGATGTTCGGCGTTGGCAGACTTGCGAGCAGGATTAACGAATTAAGCAAAACTCATAACATAGGCCGAGCGAGAAAAAGAATCAAAACAAGATTTCACGGCCTTACAACAATTATGGAATATTTTTATATTTAGTGCTTGACAAAAAAACAAAATATGATAAGATATATCTATGCTCAATGGGATAAACAATTCGATAATATTAAACGCCGGTCATTTTCTCTGTTTAGGCACTTCGCAAGTCCTATTGAGCAGCGGGGGGAATTGACCGGCTTTATTTTTGAGGTGTAATTATGCCAAAGAAAAAACATAAAAGAATGATTAAGAATTGTATTAACTGTAAGTTTAGAATGGTTTTATTGAGTAAACGCCCTTGCGTTCATTGCACGAGAGGCAATTTGGTTAGAGAAGATAAATGGAAGGCTGATGCAAATGGACGTTAATTCTTATTTAAGAGACGGCTTTGGTCAGGACGGCTTACCGTTAAAAACTCAAGACGAACTTGACGAAGAAGATAAAATTGAACTGCAAAAAGCAGATGATAGATACGAAACCGAAGTTGATAAATGACCCCTGAACAATACAAAGAGTTTTGCGACAGCATAGACGAATTAAGAGAAACTTTAAAAGAATGGATTTATGGCGATGAAAATAATTAATTGCATACAAGGTACTGATGAATGGTTTGCCGCAAGATTAGGTAAGATAACGGCAAGTAGGTTTGGCAATGTACTTTGCAATAGTTCAGGTAGAAATACATATATGATTAAACTTATCGCAGAACGCTTGACAGGCTTGGCGCAAGATGGTTATACAAATGGAGCTATGCAATGGGGAATAGAAACAGAGCCACAAGCAAGAGCATATTATGAGGCTTTGAATAATATCACAGTACAGTTAGCAGGGTTTATTGAACTTGACGAAAATACAGGCGGTTCTCCAGATGGATTAGTTGGAGAAGATGGTATCTTAGAAATTAAATGTCCTAATAGCACAACCCACATAACAACAATAATTAAAGGCAAAATGCCGACCGAATACAATCCACAAGTACAAGGATTGCTTTGGATTACTGGTCGGCAGTGGTGCGATTTTATCAGCTTTGACCCCCGAATGAACAATAGAACGTTTTGGAGCACAAGAGTTTTCCGAGACGAAAAATATATAATAGTTTTACAGGAAGCGGTTAAGCAATTTGTTAAAGAATTGAATGAACTAATCAAAAAAGTAACTCCAAATGTACCATTTTAGAAAGGAAAGAAAATGAGTGATAACATAGTGCCTGTTGAGGCTAAAAAAGTTATTGAGCAAACCGAAATTATGGTAAAGTCTTACGATAATTATATTGTTATTTCGCAGGACAATTACAACGATGCGGGCGAAGCCCTGAAAACTATTAAGACAAAATATAAGGAAGTGGACGAACTTCGCAAAAGCCTGACAAAGCCTCTTGACGACAGCAAAAAGAGGATTATGGAACTTTTCGGCAAGCCTTTGGATTTTCTAACCAAAGCGGAATCGTCAGTTAAAACGGCGATGCTGAAATGGCAACAGGAGCAGGAACGACTTCGCAGGGCGGAAGAAGCAAGATTGGCCGAAATACAACGCAAAGCCACAGAAGAACTTGAACGTAAGGCCAGAGAAGCCGAGGCGAAAGCCGCAAGCCTTAAAACTGCTAAAGCCAGAGAAGCGGCAGAAGCTAATGCCGCAGCGTTAAGAGAGCAAGCGGCAGCGGTTGCAAGTGTTGTTCCGGTCGTAGAAAGCAAGGTCGAAGCTGTTTCTGGTATCTCAACAAGGAAAGTATGGAAGTTCAGGATTGTAGATGTAAATAAAATTCCGCGCGAATATATGATACCTGACGAAAAGTTTATCGGGAAAATGGCGGAAGCAACAAAAGGGACAAAGAAAATTGACGGCATAGAATTTTATTCTGAAGATATTATTGCCGCCAGAAGGAGTTAAGCAATGAAACATTTGGCAGATTTATTAAATGACATACAGCAAAAACTCAAAGCACCAAAAGATAGAACTAACAACTTAGGCGGTTACAAATAT
>JBAZGP010000098.1:0-10279 GCA_041652835.1 Lutibacter sp.
TTAATGTCTTTATGATAATAGGGGTAAATCTCTTTTAATTGATATAATGGAAATTGGATGGCTACATTGATAAATTTTTCAAATCCTTTTGAAACTGCTCCTTCATTGGCGATAAACTCCTTATAAACAGCAACTCTTTCTTTGGAAAGTGAATCTATTTTTGTCTGAAAATCTTTTTCATTCAAGTCAAAATGGTAATACATCATTCTTTCCTCCTTTTCATTTTGTAAAAATGAATTGAGCAAAAATTCATTTTTAGCACTTCCCTTTCCGTTAAATACCAAAGAATGGTCAAAATCCCAAGTGTTCAGCCTAACCAAAACACTGTCTGAAGGTTCCAAATAAATGTATTGGAATTCGGTTCCGTGCATAAACGTATATAAACCTTCTTTCAATGAAGGAAAATTTATCAAAAATCGATTGTTTTCATCGAGCAATAAAGTATCAATCACTTTTTCGTCTTTTAAAAATAAGACATAATTGGTTTTCGGATTGATAATTTGTCCGCCAAAATAAGTAGCGCCATTGCCTTTCATGTTTTTACAACCAATTGCTGAAAATACCAATAGAACATAAATAAAGTATTTCATAATAATTTATTTTCAAAACAAAAATACATACATCTACTTGGCTTCACAGTTAATGAGATGTTAATTGTGACTGGGTAGCGATGGCTAAAAATTATCTTTGAGTTTACTATTTTTTTTATGAATCTAATTCACTAATTTTGCAAAAAATTTTTAAAACCTCCATTCATAATGCTTTCAGTATCAAATTTATCTGTTCAATTCGGTAAACGTATTTTATTTGACGATGTTAACACCAAGTTCACTGTCGGAAATTGCTACGGAATTATTGGTGCCAACGGTTCAGGAAAATCAACATTTTTAAAAATTATTTCAGGCAAAATTGACCCAACTGCGGGCCAAGTAATTTTGGATAAAGGCAAACGAATGTCCGTACTTTCCCAAGATCACTTTGCTTTTGATCAATATCAAGTGTTGGATACAGTGATGATGGGCAACAAAAAATTATTCAATCTGAAAAAAGAATTAGATGCCGTATATGCAACACCAGATTTTTCTGAAGAAGATGGAATTAAAGCTGGTGAATTAGGTGCGGAGTTTGAAGAAATGGGTGGATGGAATGCGGAAAGCGAAGCTGCTACATTATTGTCATCATTGGGAATTAAAGAAGATTTGCATTATTCCTTAATGAGCGATATTGATGGAAAAACAAAATTGCGCATTTTATTGGCACAGGCATTATTTGGCAATCCTGATGTGCTAATTATGGATGAGCCTACCAATGACCTTGACTTTGAGACCATTAGCTGGTTGGAAAACTTTTTGGCAAATTATGACAATACCGTTATTGTAGTTTCGCATGACCGTCACTTTTTAGATGCTGTTTGTACACATATTTCAGATATTGATTTTGGAAAAATAAACCACTACTCGGGAAACTATTCTTTTTGGTATGAATCTAGCCAATTGGCAGCCCGACAAAGAGCGCAGCAAAGTAAAAAAGCTGAAGACAAAAAGAAAGAACTGGAAGAATTTATTCGTCGTTTTTCAGCCAACGTTGCAAAATCTAAACAAGCAACAAGTCGTAAAAAAATGATTGAAAAATTAAATATTGATGAAATAAAACCGTCAAGCAGAAGGTATCCTGCAATTATTTTTGAACGTGAAAGAGAAGCAGGAGACCAAATTTTAAATGTTGAACATTTGTCAAAATCAAATGATGACGGCGTGTTATTTCACGATATTAGCTTTATTTTGAATAAAGGCGATAAAGTGGCTTTAATTTCCAGAAATTCAAGAGCTGTTACCACTTTCTATGAAATTTTATATGGAAATGAAAAAGCTGATAAAGGTAAATTTCAATGGGGCGTTACCACAAATCAATCTTATTTGCCTTTAGACAATTCCGATTTTTTTAAAGATCCAAATTTAAACTTAGTAGATTGGCTGCGTCAATATGCTAAAACCGAAGAAGAAAGGGAAGAAGTTTATTTAAGGGGCTTTTTAGGAAAAATGATTTTTAGCGGTGAAGAAGCATTAAAAAAGTGCAATGTGCTTTCGGGTGGGGAAAAAGTGAGATGTATGCTATCCAGAATGATGATGGTAAAAGCAAATGTGCTGATGTTGGACGAACCTACCAACCATTTAGACTTAGAATCTATTCAAGCTTTTAACAATTCCTTAAAAAACTTTAAAGAAACCGTAATTTTTACCACTCATGACCACGAGTTTGCGCAAACTGTTGCCAATAGAATTATTGAAATTACGCCAAAAGGTATTATCGATAGGTATTCATCATTTGACGAGTATTTGGATGACCCAAAAATTAAGGAATTGAGAGATACAATGTATGCTTAGTTTAATGTTGAATTGTTAAAAGGTTGAAAGGTTGAAAGTTAAAAGGTTAAAAGGTTAAAAGTTTGAAAGTTTGAAAGTTTGAAAGTTGCTTATTTACATTAACTTTTGTCTTTGTCTTGCGGTCTTTCCTTTTACAATTTTTACCCTGAGCGTGGTTATAGAGCGCAGCCGAAATATAGCCGAAGGGCTTTATTCTCTTTTCTTTAATCGGCTAATTTACTCATTACTAATTGCTTAATGGTTGAATTGTTGAATTGCGAACTATTGTCAATGAATTATGTCATAAATCGTAATTCGTAATTCTTAATTCTTAATTCATAATTCGTAATTACTTTTTTAAATCATGATACCAAATATCAAATACCTTTTCCAACTTTCCAACTATAAAACATATATTTGCATCTCAAAATTTTAGTAATGACTTTTTTAGAAGAAATACATCGCAGGCGCACGTTTGGAATTATTTCACATCCTGATGCCGGTAAAACCACTTTAACCGAAAAATTATTGCTGTTTGGAGGCGCCATACAAGAAGCTGGAGCCGTTAAAAGCAATAAAATAAAGAAAGGTGCCACTTCCGATTTTATGGAAATCGAACGTCAAAGAGGTATTTCTGTAGCCACTTCTGTGTTGGCTTTTAATTACAAAGGAAAAAAAATAAATATTTTAGATACCCCGGGGCATAAAGATTTTGCTGAAGACACTTTTAGAACATTGACTGCTGTTGACAGCGTAATTGTGGTAATAGACGTTGCAAAAGGGGTTGAAGAGCAAACTGAAAAACTGGTGGAAGTTTGCCGAATGCGCAAAATTCCCATCATTGTTTTTATCAACAAAATGGATCGAGAAGGAAAAGATGCCTTCGATTTGTTGGATGAAGTGGAACAAAAACTGGGTCTTACCGTAACGCCTCTAAGTTTTCCTATTGGGATGGGTTATGATTTTAAGGGAATTTACAACATCTACGAAAAAAAATTAAACCTATTTTCAGGTGACCACAAACAAACCGTTTCCAAAGGAGTTGAATTTAATGACATTTCCACTCCCGAACTGGATGATATTATTGGAGAAGAATCGGCAAATACCTTGCGCGAAGAATTGGAAATTTTACGGGAAGTATATCCTAATTTTGATAAGAATGCCTATTTAAGTGGCAACCTTCAGCCTGTGTTTTTTGGTTCGGCCTTAAATAATTTTGGAGTTAGGGAATTGTTGGACTGTTTTATTGAAATTGCTCCTTCTCCACAACCAAAAATGGCTGATACCCGCTTGGTGGACTCTAAAGAAGAAACGCTTACGGGCTTTGTTTTTAAAATTCACGCCAATATGGATCCCAATCACAGAAACCGATTGGCATTCGTTAAAATTGTTTCGGGAACTTTCAAAAGAAATGTACCGTATTTGCACGTACGCTTGAATAAAAAATTCAAATTTTCCAGTCCTAATGCCTTCTTTGCCGAAAAAAAAGAAATTGTTGAAGAATCTTTTCCAGGTGATATTGTAGGACTTCCAGATACCGGAAACTTTAAAATTGGCGATACGCTTACCGAAGGAGAAATCTTAAACTTTAAAGGTGTTCCTAACTTCTCACCTGAGCATTTCCGTTATGTAAACAATGCCGATCCTTTGAAATCAAAACAATTATTTAAAGGTTTAGACCAATTGATGGATGAAGGCGTTGCACAATTATTTACCTTGGAACTGAATGGTCGAAAAGTTATCGGAACCGTTGGCGCACTGCAATATGAAGTGATTCAATACCGCTTGGAACATGAATACGGCGCAAAATGCAGTTACGAAAATTTACATGTTCACAAAGCCTGCTGGGTAGATCCAGTAAATCCGAAAAGTGAGGAATTTAAAGAGTTTAAACGGGTAAAACAACGTTATTTGGCACACGACAAACAAGAACAATTGGTGTTTTTAGCCGACTCTGCGTTTTCCATTCAAATGACTCAGGAGAAATACCCAAACGTAAAATTGCACTTTACCAGTGAATTTTAACGATTCTTTTGTTATTGAATATTTAGCTCACCTGGAACTGCGAAAAGGCAGTTCCGACCTCTCCAAAGGAAAGGTAAATCGGAAACCCCGAGGAAAGGCCTTCAGGGAATTATTTAGATTAAATTATGATCCTCTAAAAAATATAACGGTACTGATGGTTTTAATAACAATCTTTAAATCCAACATCAAGTCTTGCTCTTTGATATAATATAGGTCGTACATTAATTTTTTATACTGGTCATCTACCGAATGCGCATAGGGATACATCACTTGTGCCCAACCGGTCAATCCTGGTTTTACCACGTGGCGTATGGCATAAAAAGGAAGTTCTTTCTCTAACAATTTCACAAATTCAGGTCTTTCAGGCCGTGGGCCAATCAAACTCATTTCGCCTTTTAGCACATTTATAAACTGCGGAAATTCATCTAACCTTGTTTTTCTTAGAAATTTGCCAAAAAGGGTAACCCGTAAATCATTTTTTTTCGCCCATTCCATACCATTTTCCTCTGCATTCATAACCATGCTTCTAAATTTAATAATCTTAAATTTTTTTCCTCTTCTCCCCACCCTTTCCTGGGTGTAAAACAGACATCCTTTACTCGCCAACATATTCCCTACAAAAATAAACGGGATTAATACCGTAAAAACCAAAATCCCTATTACTGAAAAAAACACATCCAAAAAACGTCGAAATGCGAGATACAAATTGTTTTGTTGACTTTTGCTGAAGGTAAAATAGTTGTAAAAATCAGTGGTTAATTGTGTTTCTGAAATTCTATGGGTTTCCTCTTCAATAAAATTATCGGTACTCCTAATTACCATTCCTTTTTCAAACAATACAATAAGCTGTTTGTTTAAATCTGGAGTAATAAATTTAATGGTATCTGAGCAAACAACAATCTCGTTAATAGCTTCCTTTTTAACAATTTGTTCTAATTCAGCAGTTGCAATATCCGTAAAATTCATTGTGTTATTATTGGTGATTTCAGCATTTGACACATACGCTACAATCTTGTTTGCACTCTTATTTTGAATTATTGAAACCAAACTCTTAAGTTGAGAAACCTCTGCTATCAATAAAATATTTTTCAAAAAACGAGGTGAAAATATCAATTGAATATAAAGAAACCTGTTCAATAGAATGGAAAAAAGCAATGTGAGTGAAAAATACGCCAATTGCAACCGGTTTGATGGCAACAGTGGAGAAATTACTGGTGTAAATACATAAAATAAGGTACTGAAAAACACGGTAATTATAACACTTCGTAAGGTTAAGTATATGTCGCTGGCCACCCTTAAATCGTACATTTCAAAAATCTCTCCAAATA
Source organism: Lutibacter sp. (assembly GCA_041652835.1). GTDB lineage: Bacteria > Bacteroidota > Bacteroidia > Flavobacteriales > Flavobacteriaceae > Lutibacter. Next base: position 5,717 of record JBAZGP010000098.1, read on the forward strand.
CCAGTATATAAATGACTAAAGTTGAGATCCATAAAATAATGCTCGGATTTGAAAAGTCTAAATAGTCAAATTTAGAAAAAGATTGAAGTACGTATAAAGCCAGCACCACAAAACCAATATCAAGAACGCGTAAATAAAGTCGACGTTCAGAAATGTTTATATAAAATTTATCTGTGTGCATTTAAAATAATTTTAACCCTCCTCATTTTAGCCTTCAAAGTTAGGTGTTTTTTAATAAAATTTTAACATTAGTTTTGTAGATGAATTACTTGTAAAATAACATGTAATAGCCTTATCGAATTTTAATCGACCAATATTTTTTTGAACCGTAATACATCCAAATTGTAAAATAGTAGAACGATTTTAAAACGGATAAATTCTCAACATTCCGGTAAAAAGACCATTGGTGTTTCAATAAATTTATTTTATTGTTGGAAAGCGATTGTTTCCTGATGCGGTAAATGGCCAAACTTTGCTGTATGCCTTCCACCCTATTTATTTTTTTAAGGTATTTTAGCCACAAACCCATATCCTGTCGGTATTTTATTTCAGGCATGAACTCCTTACCCAATCGTGAAATATCGATGAATGCCGTCAAAGAGCCAATAGTATTGGTTTTCAAAATATCAGAAAATGATGCATATTTTGGGGCAATTACCCTCCCTAATTTCAATGTTAAAGCAGCGTTATACATTTCATAAGAAGCGCATAAAAAACCTTCACTTTGTACTATTTTGGAAACATTCTCTGCTAAAAATTGTGGTAACCACACATCATCTGCGTCAATAAAAGTCATATAATTTCCTTTGGCTTGCGCAATCCCAATATTTCTAGCAATGGCAGGACCTGAATTTTTTGTAAGCGGCACCAATTTAATACGAACATCTTTTTGCGCAAAACCAGCTAGTATGGAAAGTGATTTGTCAGTAGAAAAATCATCTATAATAAACCATTCCCAATTTGTAAAAGTCTGATTTTGTACCGACCGTACAGTTTCTTCTATAAAATCTTCAGCGTTGTAACAGGGCGTTATGATGGATACCAATGGATTCATTTATTCAATTTTAGAAACAAAACTCCTCAGTTTTTTACCTTTAATTCTAATTTTTTGTGCAAATTCAATCTCAGATTCCATGTCATTTTTAAAATAAACAGCAATTTCATTTTTCAAAAGTAACCGTTCCTTTTCATCCAACTGTTGTTCAATCAAAAAGATTAATTTTCCCTTTTCTTGCTGTACCACTTGATAGGTCAACAATAGCGCATGTTTTGTCGCTAAATTTTTAAAGATATAATAAAAATACAAACTGGGATACTTGTTAATCTTTCCATATACCGCATGTCCAATTCTACCCGTAACTTCTTCAATGATACGATGCTGTAGTCCGCAGTCACATTTCTTAGTTTCAGGCGCCAAAGTAATATAATCACCCAGTTTATACCGAATCACTGGAAAAGCGTGCATTTGCAAATTGGTCACCACAATTTCATGGTCAATTTCCTCCACAATAACCCCTTCCATATTGATATGCATATTTCCACTTTTACATTCAAAAGCGATGATTCCTGTTTCGGCAGCGCCATATTCGTTGATCATTTTAACTCCGAATGCCTTTTGAACTTCTTCCTGATAGGCCTCAATAATTTTTTCTGAAGTTCCTTTAACCATTTTTAGGTTTGAAGGCTTTTTCAGATTTTGGGCATTGATTATTTTTGCGACTTCATAAACCATAGAAGAATAGCCATGCAAATATTTGGCATTTTTAAGTTTTTTGGTAAATAAACCAAGCTCCTTTTCTTCATAGTTGAAAATTCTAAAACGATTTTGTAAACCGTCTAAAATTCTCATTTTCAATTTTTCTATTTTTGAAAAATTATATCCCCAAAAATAGCCATTGCGTTCCCAAGCATTTACACCATACCATGAATATCCCCTATAAATAGAAGCTCTGTTAAAGGAATCTGCTGATTCTTCCCTGCTAAATTTTAAAGATTCCCCTGAAGTACCCGAAGTATTTGCCTGAAAAATTTTATTAAATTTAAGGTTGGTATGAAAGTCTTTATTGTAAACCAACAGCTCTTTTTTAGTAATTATAGGCAGTTTTTTAAGACCCTCAAGCGATTGTATGTCAGAAGGCTTTATGCCCAATGCATCAAAACTATTTTTATAATAGGGAGAATGGGTATAAGCAACAGTGACCAGTTTTTGTAATTTTTTCAACTGATAAGCTAATAATTCTTCCTCAGTCCATTTTTCAGTCGCCTTTAAAAAGTCAAACCAACTGATTATGGATGGATTCCTTAACTTTTGTCCTATCTTGAAAATCAGTTTTGAAAACATCAATTGAGTATTTTAATCCATTTCATTTTTACCAATTCCAACTCAAAGTTCATCACCTTTGCTCTGGCATTGAGTGTTATTTGGGTAGTTTCTTCCGGATTTTCAATCAAACCAATAATAACCTCAGCCATTTTAGTTGCATTATTTTCTTCGGTTAAAAACCCATCTTTTTTATCGTTTATCAAATAAGGCAATCCGCCCACATTGGTGGAAACTACAGGTAAACCAAGCGCCATGGCTTCAATAACGCTTACTGGCATATTGTCAATGGTGGTGGTATTTATAAGAATATCATAAGCTTCAGATTTGCGTATCCATTCTAGTTTAGACAATAGTCCTGTAAATTCAACGGAATCAAAAACTCCACGCTGCTTTGCTAATTTTTTGACTTCTTGTAAAGAACCATCCTTATCAGCACCTATCATACACAAACCCGCAGAAGGATATTTTTTTTTCAGAAGAAATAATACTTCAACAGCCATCAACGGATTGTATATTTTGTCAAATGCCCTTACCCATAATAAGTTGGGTTCAAATACATTTCTCTTTTTAAAGGTATAATTCTTACTATCAATGGCATTCGGAATAAATATTGTTTTAAACTGTTTATCCTCAAATTCCTTTTGTAAATATAGGGAAGGTGACACGTTTATTTCTGCATTTTTAAATATTAGTTTTGATAGCCAAGGATTTTTATGAATCCTTTTGGGCAAATTCCCTCCATGTAAAACTGGAATGTATTTTATGGAGTATAAACGCGCCAATTGTGAGGTTACAAACGCAAAATAAAAATTAGTGGTGCTGTAGGTGTCAATAATGATATAGTTTGCATTGCGATGTTTAAAAATCCCAAAACACATCTCCAACAACCGTAAAAATCTATTTTTTTTATTGGAATACACAAACACTTCAAAACCGAAATCTTTAAACAATTTTGTCAATTGCAGCAAAGGCGTCGGATTTATGTTTGTCAAATTATTTCCTATGTAGAGTATTTTTTTCAATATTAGAAGTTAAAAAAGTTTAAAGTTAAAAAAGTTTAAAGTTAAAAGCCTGCAATTCGTAATTCGTAACTCTTAATTCGTAATTCATAACTTTTACCCTGAGCGTAGCCGAAGGGCGTAATTCATAATTCTTCTTTCTCAGTTTCTTTAAAGGCAATTATTGCCACACTTAATCCGTAAATATACCCTGGTAATGCAATTCGCATTGCGGAATGGTTGATGGTTAAAAACCAAAATAGTAAAAACGAAGCTAAAAATGCACGTGCCAAATACGACTGTTTAAACATTAGCCGAATAGGTACTATAATTAATATCATCAGTGCCACAATTCCTATCAATCCGTGTTCTGCAACTAACCTACTCATTTCATTGTGGGAAGCAGCCTGAATTTCCAATTCCTCCATTCTGTAAAACTTGCTTCCACCAACACCAATTCCAAAAAACGGATGGTCTAAAAAAGCGCTTACCTCACTTATAAACAAAGTACCCCTTCCCGTGGTAATGTCAGATTTAAAGCCCCCAGCCGCATTTTTATTGGCATACCTATTTTCGAGCATTCCGCCCGTAACATTTGAGGTGTATATAAATAAAGCAATGACAAACAGAGCCAGCAATCCGGTGTATTTGGCCAAATTTAAAATCTTATTTTCTTTGGAAAGGATATAATAGTACGTAAACAAAGAAATCGCCAAAAATGCCGTAATCATCCCTCCTCTTGAAAATGTTATTAAACCCCTGTATAACACATAAGTAAACAAAAACATATCTACACTAAAAAGACCGAAAACACGCTGCTTAAAAAATAAATACACCCCAACAATAAATACTCCCAAGCCTAATATGGTAGCCACCTGGTTTGGTCCATAACCTCCAGAGGCTTCAAAATTGGCTCCTCCACCAAATGCAATTTCATCAATGTCAGGTGTTTTAAAATAGAGCAATGACAACATCGAAATAATGGGCAAGAGCATATAAAATAACATGTTCAGCAGGGTCGAAATCTCCAAAGATCGTCTATAAAAATAAATGGCGGAAACCCCTAATAATATAGGTCCGCTTAAATTAAATGCAATGGCTTTTCTGATGGACTGGTCAAACGGAATATCCACAAAAACAATTCCTATAAGCAATAATAGTATATAAATAAGGTAACTTAAGGAAATATGATGCCTTCGTTTTTCTACGATTAATCCGGTAAAGAGAAAAACTATAATTGCA
>JBAZGP010000099.1:0-10211 GCA_041652835.1 Lutibacter sp.
TCAGATTGAAATATTCCATATTTTTTATCAGCCACGTGAGCCGTGGGTTTTTTAGGCAAAGATTCTTTTGGATATTTTATAAAAGTTCCCAAGGTGGCGTAAGACAAACGCAAACCGCCTTCCATTCCTAATTTACTTTCTGTTAAAATTCTGAAACCATTGGCATTTCCTTCAAAATCAATAAAATCCTGCCATTGTTTTTTGGTAAGATGCGCCTCATATTGTTGTCCGTTTCCAAGCTTAAAGTATTCTCCAATGGCTTTTTCACCGCTATGACCAAATGGCGGATTTCCAATATCATGCGCCAAGGCAGCAGTGGCAACAATAGCACCAAAATCGTTCATGGTATATCCTTTTTCAACCAATTCCGGATGATTTTTAAGTACCTGTGCCCCAACTTTTCTGCCTAAAGAACGCGCTACAACGCTAACTTCTAAACTGTGGGTAAGGCGGGTATGGACAAAATCTGTTTTTGAAAGCGGCACCACTTGTGTTTTATCTTGCAAACTTCTAAAGGAATCGGAAAAAATAATTCGGTCGTAATCCACTTCAAAGCCCAAACGAGTTTCATCTTGGTCTTTGCGTGGTCGTATTTGTGTATCACCAAATCTCTTAAGCGATAATAATTGGCTCCAGTTCATGCTTAATTTAAATTTTATGCAATATACTTATTTATTTATGTAATTTTCATGGAGTTTCATTCTTAATATTTAATGTTTAGTTTAGAATTCCATAAAGTATATTTAACTATTTGGTAACACGTACTTCGTTTATTTGTTGATATTTAAAAACAATAAAAATGAGGTTTTTATTAATTGTTATTCTACTGCTATCAAGCACATCAATATTCAGTCAATCTTTTGAGGTGAGTTCTTTTTTTTCTAAATCAAATAAAAATGGAAACATTAAAGGAATTGTTACAGATGGAGAAGGGAATAATGAGCCTTTGGCTTTTGTGACTATTGGAATTAAAAATTCTGATATAGAAGCTGAAACAAATATAGATGGTTCTTTTTCTATCATTATAAAACCTGGAACATATACTTTAGTCTATCGTTTTATTGGTTATAAAACTGCTGAAATTGAGAATGTCGTGGTCGCTTCAAACGGTACAATTGTAAATAATCAATCCTTGGTTGCCTTAACAATGAATACTGATATTTCTTTAGTTTTCCCTATGTAATATGGAAGCTTGCCAAGTTTGATTTTTCTTGTTTTATCGCCTTTTATAAGTATTGTAAGAAACTTCCAAAACAAATAAAAATTATTTTGACAGTCAGTAATTTTTATAAACAACACCTTTTTTAGTGTGTAATTCCTACAAACAGAGGTGTTAATATTTAATTAACGTTGGTGATAATTTAATAACATAGGTAAAAGTATTCATAACTATTAGATAACTTATAACATGAAGTTCGGATTTACTTTTGCAGAAAATAATTAAATAAATTTTAAAATGAAAAAATTAGGAATTGTGATTTTTATTGTGAATTTAGTTTTCACATCATGTTCAAACAGTGATTCTAGTCCAATTATTGATGTAACACCACCTACTGCAACAAGAGAAGATGTTTCAGGATTATTGACTGCTAATACAACTTGGACTAACGACAAAATTTGGGTGCTTAACGGAAAAGTTGTAGTTGATGCCGGAGTAACGCTTACCATAAACCCTGGTACTATAGTAAAAGGAAAAGAAGGAACGGGTTCTTTAGCATCTGCTCTTGTTGTTGCAAGAGGCGGAAAAATCAATGCTGTTGGAACAGCTGACAGTCCAATAATTTTCACAACTATTGTTGACAATATTGCAATAGGTGAAAAAGCAGGCACTAACTTAAGTATTGCTGACAACAGTCTTTGGGGAGGTTTAATAATTTTAGGTAAAGCTAAAGGTTCTTTTAGTGGTGATGTTTCTGAATTTCAAATTGAAGGTATTCCTGCTGGAGATACTTTTGGATTGTATGGAGGAAGTGACGACACTGATAATTCTGGACATTTAGAATATGTATCTATCCGTCACGGTGGTGCAGAAATAGGTGCTGGTAATGAAATTAACGGATTAACATTAGGAGCTGTAGGTAGTGGTACTATCATAAAAAATATTGAGATTATGGCAACGTTTGATGATGGAATTGAATTTTTTGGAGGTACAGTAAGTCCTACAAATGTTCTAATTTGGGGTCAAGGTGATGATGGCTTAGACATTGACCAAGGTTTTAGCGGTACAATTACGAATGCTTTAGTAGTTGAAACTAATATTTCTGATAGCGCATTGGAAATTGATGGTGGTGAAGGCACCATGCAAGCGAGTTTTACAATAAACAACATTACTTTAAAAAGTGATTTAAATGCTGTTGGCGGGAAATATGCTGATTTTAGAAGTGGAGCTCAAGGTTCGGTGAATAATGTATATGCTTATAATTTTAAACCGACTTCTTATGTTAGAATAAAAGATGATAATGTTGCAAACAATTATTTAGCTGATAAATTATCCCTTTCTAAATGGGAAATTGTTTTACCTGCTGAAGTTACAGATATTACAACATTATTTCAAGATCATTCTCCTTCTGGCTTAGCTCCAACTTTTGGTGCTGATTCAGCTGTATGGGCAATGGAAATTGCTTTAGGAACCAATACAGTTGGTTGTGATACTTCAGTATTTGGATGGACTTATGCAAAAAGCAAAAGTGCGTATTAATAAAAAAAATATCTAAATCAATAAATTGCTCGTTTTTTTAAAAGCGAGCAATTTATGTTTATAAATGATTAATTGAAATGCAAATAAAATTTAAATATTTAATCTTTAGTTTCTTTATTTCTTATTTTTCTTATGCTCAAACAGGAACAATAACCGGAACTGTAATTGATGCAAGTTCGAATGAAACATTAGCCTTTGCAAATGTATTCGTTAAAGCTTCAACCAAAGGGGTAACTACTGATTTTGAAGGTAAATACGCTATAAATCTTCCTGAAGGAACCTATACGTTGGTTTATTCTTTTTTAGGGTTTGAAACAAAAGAAATTACTAATATTAAAGTCATAATTAATGAAGTTGTAAGGTTAGACATCAATTTAGAAGCTGCAGGAATAAACTTTGAAACTGTCACTATTACAGCGCATAAAGCACTTAATACTGAAACAGCACTACTTTCTATTCAACATAAATCGGTAAATCTTATGGATGGAATTTCTGCGCAGTCTTTTCAAAAATTAGCGGTGAGCAATGTTGCGAATGCTGTTAAGAGTGTTCCGGGTGTATCGGTTCAAGGTTCAAAATATGTTTATGTAAGAGGTTTGGGAGATCGTTACACGAAATCAATTTTAAATGGTGTTGATATTCCGGGCTTAGATCCGGATAGAAATACCGTTCAATTAGATATTTTTCCAACGAACATCATAGAGAATATTCAGGTTATAAAATCAGCCACTGCAGATGTTTCAGCAGATTTTACAGGAGGCGTGGTTGATATAATCACCAAGGATTTTCCTGATAAAAAAGCCTATAGCCTAAGTATTGGCGGATCTTACAATCCAGATATGCATTTTAATTCAAATTACTTAAAATTTAAAGGATCTTCAACTAATATTTTAGGCTTTGATGATGGTTCTCTAAAATTGCCTATTTCCAGAAAACAATATATTCCCGGAGCATATTCAAACAATCCTGCGTTAACTACAATTATTAAAACATTTGACCCAACTTTAAAAGGAGAAAAAGGAACAAGTTTTATGGATTTCAATTTCTCTTTTACAGCTGGAAACCAATACAGCGTTGGAAATAGCAATAAATTAGGATATTTAGCTGCTGTTTCTTACAAAAATACGACCTCATTTTATCATAATTATGAAAGTGGGGTTTATAGAAAGGCAACGGATAAATCAGTAAACAATCTTGAACTTGCTGAAAGTCAAATTGGCGATTTAAGTAAAAATGAAGTGCTGTTAAGTGGATTGGCTGGAATTACTTTTAAAACGGAAAAAAGCAAATATAAACTCAGCTTCATGCATATCCAAAATGGAGAATCAACAGCCGGTTATTTAAAGGAGATAAAAGTTTTTTCTGATGCTGTAACTGTTTACAAAGACAACTTAGAATACACACAACGTTCTATTTCTAATGTTTTATTAACAGGTAAACATTCAAATGAAGATGCTTCGTTTTTAACTGAATGGAAAATATCACCGACTTATTCATTAATTGAGGATAAAGATGCGAGAGTTACCCCTTTTCTTTATGATGAAATTTCAGATACCTATTCTATTCGCCCAAGTTCAGCGGGAAGCCCTAGAAGAATTTGGAGAAGTTTAGATGAAATTGATGTTGTTTCAAAAATTGATTTTACATTAAAACATACCTTGTTTTCAAATCCGTCTAAATTTTTATTTGGTGGAAGCCATACCTACAAAAACAGAAATTTTAGTATTGACAACTATTTAATGGCTATTAGAGGTTCTGCAGGAGAGTCCCTGAATGGTGATGCCAATGCATTGTTGGCGGATGAAAATATTTGGAATTCAAATACTGGTTTGGGAACCTATATTGAAGGGAATTATGAACCTTCAAATACCTATAATGCCTATAATCAAAATATGGCACTTTACGGTTCAGAATCGTTGCAGTTTTTTGAAAAGTTAAAAGCAATATTAGGTGTGCGTGTAGAAAAGTTTGAGCAATTTTATACTGGTCAAAATAATAGCGGGTCTATCATTTATAATGATGTGAAAACTATTGATAAAACAGATATATTTCCTTCAGTTAATTTAATATACAGTTTAAGCGATGCTACTAATTTTAGATTTTCTTATTCCAAAACTGTTGCCAGACCCTCATTTAAAGAAGCTTCTATTACTCAAATATTTGATCCAATTACCAATTTAACATTTAATGGCAATATTAATTTGCAACCTTCATACATTAATAACTTTGATGTTCGATATGAAAATTTCGGAAAAGGGGCTCAGGTTTTTGCTGTTTCAGCATTTTATAAAACATTTAAGGACCCCATAGAATTGGCGTTTTACAGTGCTTCTTCACCAGACAATTTACAACCTAGAAATATTGGCGCCGCTAAAGTATACGGATTGGAATTTGACATCAGAAAAAATTTGGATTTTATAAGTGAGGGGCTTCATAATTTTAGTGTGAATGTGAATGTTTCAATTATTGAATCTAAACAAGAAATGGATAAAAGTTTGAATGGGGAATACGATTCTAAATTATTAACTTTAAGAGATGGAGAAACAATGTCCGACACGAGGAATTTACAAGGTCAGTCTCCTTATCTAATTAATGCCGGGATAAATTATAACAACTCAGAAACCGGATTGCAAACCGGATTGTTTTATAATGTTCAGGGGAAATCACTTGAAGTTGTAGGAATTGGAGCAATTTCAGATGTTTACACCATGCCTTTTAACAGTTTAAACTTTACTTTAAGTAAAGCTTTTGGAGAATACCAAAAATCTAATATCAGTATTAAAGTAGATAATATTTTAAATAATGAGATTGAAAGTCATTATCAATCCTATAAAGCGGTTGACCAAATATTCTCAAAAAGACATGTTGGCAAATCATTTTCGATAGGCTACAGTTATAAATTTTAATAAGAAATTAAATTGTATTTAATAAAAAATCAGACTAAAAGTCTGATTTTTTTATTTGAGTATAAATCTATTTTGCTGAAAATCATTAAGTTTCAGCAAATATATTTTAATTAAGGACCAATGCTTTTTCTTCTACTGCAATTAATTTATTGTCTTTGTAGGTAACCAAATTTATTTTATCTTTTTTAAAGTACATCCAAACACCTACCTTTTGGCCATTACTATAATAAGCTATAGCGGTTTTATTCCCCTGTAAATCATAGCTCACCCAAGAGTCTTGCAATTTACCTTCTTTGTTAAAAAAACCTTCTTTTTCAACTATTGAACTATTATCGGCAAAATAATAAGTGGCTTTTATCAACTCATCGTTTATTTGTTGGTAGTCAACTTTTTGTTCTTGGGAAAAAGCTGTTACACAAAACAACATTATTATTAGTTTTATAAATGCTTTCATATTTGTTATTTTTTAGTTTATTTTTTCTTCTTATCAAATTTATTGAATTTACCATTTATTTACGTAAGGTTAACGTTAAGTTTACATTAAGTTTTTCATGTTTTAATATAAAACACTATAAATAAGGAATTTACATAATTCAAGTTTAGGGCTTAAATAGTTGTTTTTCAGCTAAATAATATTTTTAACATAGACTTTACATTGTCAATCGTGTGTTTTAAAATAAAATATTTAATTCTTTGGAAGAAAAATATCTGAAAAAGGTATATAAATTATTTAAAAGTTTAAGATAAGTTTAATTCGAAATTAATTTGAAAACCTTCAAATTTTAAAAAAACAATGGTTTAAATTACTAAATTTACATTAATATAGTGGGGCAAAAATCTATTGTGGTCCTATTGTGTTTCCATAAAATAATAATGATTGTTCTTTATTTAATCACATAAATAAATTGACGTTGAACAATTAAAAAAGTAAGTTTAAAAATAGATTTAAAATAATTTCATCAAAATATGGGAACAAAAGTTCATAAAAAATTAAATGAATTGGCCTCTACTGCTATTTGTGGTAATGATATTAGTTCATCAGTTTTATATGTTTCGGCTTTGGCAATTGCTTTTGCTGGGCAATATGCCTGGATTACATTACTTATTGTTTCGCTAGTTTTATTTTTATTTAGAAAAATTTATGGAGAAGTTGTTGGGGCTTTACCTCTAAATGGAGGAGCTTACAATGCTTTATTGAACACTACAAGTAAAGGAATGGCATCCTTTGCGGCCACGCTAACATTGCTTTCCTATATGGCGACGGCTGTAATTTCTGCAAATGAAGGAATACATTACTTACATCATCTAATTCCAACAATGCCTATTATTATAGCAACAGTTATTCTTTTGATAGTTTTTGCCTCTCTTACGATTGGGGGAATAACTGAGTCTGCAAAAGTAGCTATTGGTATTTTTCTTTTTCATTTAACATCCTTAGTAATTTTAAGTGGATTTATCATCTACTTTTTATCTTATAATGGTATTAATATATTTCTAGAAAACTGGACGTTTTCTGGAAATGGAGGAAGTATAACGAATGCTATCTTTTTTGGTTTTGCTGCTTCTATGCTGGGTGTTTCGGGATTTGAAAGTTCGGCCAACTTTGTTGAAGAGCAGAAATCGGGTGTTTTCCCTAAAACATTGAGAAACATGTGGGGAATTGTGAGTATTATTAACCCATTAATGGCAATATTTGCATTGGCGCTATTTGCAATCCCTGTGCTGCAGAGTCCGGAATATCAAAACACGTTGTTGGTAGAAATGGGTAAACATGTAGGAGGTGAATGGATAGTAACTTTAATATCTGTTGATGCTTTTTTAGTTTTAAGTGGTGCAGTACTTACAAGTTTTATAGGTGTCTCAGGATTGTTGGAAAGAATGACTTTGAACAGAATTTTACCTCAGTTTTTCTTAAAGAAGAATAAAAGAGGGAGCTCTTACAGAATCATCATCATGTTTTTATTGTTATCTATATCTGTGTTGCTTATTACAAAAGGCAATGTAAAATTATTGGCAGGTGTATATACCATTTCCTTCTTGTCTGTAATGATTTTATTTGGAATTGGAAATATTTTACTTAAACTTAAAAGAAGTAAACTGCCACGACCTGAAAGAGCATCTTGATTATCGGTTATACTGGCAATAGTTGCCGTATTTTTAGCACTTATAGGCAATATATCAATGAAACCCAGGGGTGATTTACCTAGTAATTTAGGAATATTTCTTGACTACTTTATCCCTCAATTATTTTTATTACAATAATGTTAAATAGGATAATATTGTTAAGATTATTACTTAATATAATTCATACAATTTTTGACCCAATTCGTCATTTTGTTTTAAAAACAGACAAGAACATAATTGAAGTAATAAACAAAATAAATTCACAAGAATTTGTCTTTTTTACTAAAGGAGACAATATTGCCTCGCTAAACAAAGTAATGCTCTATATTATTAAAAATGAGCATACTAAAAAAATTAAAATTGTAATTGTTAAAGATAAGGGTTTTACAGTTCCAGAAAATTTGCCACTATAAATTGATTTTTTAGATAGGAAGTATCCTGAAATTGCTATAGAATTTTTAGTTATTGATGGTAAATTTAGTCCTGAACTTATTCAGGAGCTTTCAACAAAATGGAATATTCCAATAAACTTTATGTTTATTGGTTCTCCTAGTGATAAGTTTCCCTATAAAATTGAAGAACTTGGTGGTGTCAGGTTAATAATCTAAAGCGTAATTTAAAGAAAATATTAATCTTTGATAAATTTATTTAAAACTTTAGGGTTTGATTTTCAAAGTATTTGTACATTTGTTTAAAATCATTCTAAATAAGCATTTTGGGAACTATTGAAAACAAGACCATTTTTAACTACGATTTCGATTGGGGCAATTCAACCGAAAAGGAAAACCACAAGGAAATAAATAAAAAATGCTGTGAAAAATTCAAAAACAAAAGTGGGAAAACTTGTAAAAAATGCCCAAATCGTATTCCTTAATCATTAGATTTTAGTATTTTTGCCATTCTTTTCAAAAAGGAAAAATGCCGGCAAATTCGAAAAAATTATTTCTAAAGTTATTAAAGTGGAGATATCAACATATTTCCAATAAACAATTTTTATATTTTGCCAGTGCCGTTATCGGATTATTGGCAGGTTTAGGAGCTGTAATTTTAAAAAACTTCACTCACTTTATTCAACATTTATTGGAAGATGGCTTTGCTAAGCAAATGCACCAGGCATTTTATTTTGTTTTCCCAATTATCGGATTTTTATTGGTGATACTCATTATAAAATATTTTATTCGAAAGAAAGTTGGACACGGAATTCCATCTACCTTGTACGCCATATCAACAAAAAAAGGAATTATGCCCAAACACCAAATGTGGGCATCTTTAATTGCGGCGCCGCTAACTGTTGGATTTGGGGGATCCGTAGGATTAGAAGGGCCAACGGTTGCCACAGGCGCTGCGCTTGGTTCCAATTTTGCGCGTTTTTTCCATCTAAATCAAACCACCAGAACCCTGCTTATTGGTTGTGCGGCAGCAGGCGCTATGTCTTCAATTTTTAAAGCCCCCATTGCTGCGATTGTTTTTGCAGTTGAAGTCCTTAGTTTAGAACTCACCTTGGCCTCAATGATTCCTTTATTGCTGGCCTCAATTACTGCAGTTTTAACTTCTTATTTCTTTTTTGGAGGAGATGTTTTGCTTCACTTTACCTTACAGGATAAGTTTGTGCTAAACGACGTTATAATTTATGTTTTTTTGGGAATAGCTACTGCAATGGCTTCTATTTATTTTAGTAAAACATATTTTGCAATCGACAATATTTTTAAAAAAATTGGAAACCCATATAAGCGTTTATTAGTTGGCGGACTTTTGTTGGGTGTTATTATCTATTATATTCCTCCACTTTATGGGGAAGGTTATGAAACCGTCAACAATATTTTAAGAGGAAATGTTATTGATGTTGTGCATAATAATAGATTTCAAATAATTAATTATACTACTTTGAAAATTATAATGTTTCTTTTTGGTTTAATACTATTTAAAATAGTTGCCATGTCATTGACTTTTGGAGCAGGCGGTATTGGAGGTGTTTTTGCACCAACACTTTTTACGGGAAGCGTTACTGGATATGTATTTGCATCAATTGTAAATTATAGCAATTTACTAAGCCACCAACTGTCTTTAACCAATTTTGCCATGGTGGGCATGGCGGGTTTAATGGCTGGAGTTTTGCTGGCGCCATTGACTGCAATATTTTTAATTGCCGAACTTACAGGTGGTTATGAACTTTTTGTTCCGTTAATGATTGTCGCTTCTATTTCTTTTGTTATTACCAAAAAATATGTGCCATATAATATTTACGCATCTGAATTGGCAAAAAAAGGGCAGCTTATGACGCATGATAAAGATAAAAACGTGCTGATGATGCTGGATTTAGACAAGCTTATTGAAACTAACTTTGTGCTGCTTCATCCTGAAATGACTTTAGGCAAAGTGGTAAATAATGCAGTGGCAAAATCATCACGTAATCATTTTCCGGTTGTAAATAAAGACAATGACTTTTTGGGATTAATTACTATCGACGACATTAGAAGCATCAT